>JAEESA010000192.1 GCA_016286115.1 Lachnospiraceae bacterium | reverse complement strand
GTGAAACGCCCGTTATACTACGCATAACGGAACAAATTCTTCCTTGACAGGAAGAATTAAAAGGATTGATCAACGGGAGGAGACGGATGAAGCGAAAAAGAAAAGACCGAATAATAGATCTGCTCCGGGAAGCGGTCAGGCTCCTGAAGCAGATCGAAAAGAACACAAGCAGAGAAAAAAGCACGGCGCAGGTCAGGGCTGCTCTGAGGAAATCAATGGAAGAATTTCGCGGAGGGCTTCCTGAAATATTTGGACAGTGAATATCTTCGAGGCTTTATAAACCTCACCGATCACAGCACCGTTTCTGACAGCCTCGGGATCAGAAAGACATTTCTCGATAATCGCATCTGATTTATCAGAGGCGGCCAGAATGATTTTATCGGCAAGAGCAGCGATTTCCGCTTTTGTCATGAGTTTACCTCCTTTCACCGTACTCGGACGTTTGGGGCGTCCTGTGAAAGGAGTATAGCACAAAAAAGGAAAGGGGAGAAAAATGGAAACTAATCTCATGGAGCTTCTGAATAAGAAGCAGATCACTATGGACACGCTCGCAGCAGTGATCCATTGCACGCCTAAGACGGCCGGATGCAAGGTGCGCCGTAAAAACGCCTTCACTCTGCCGGAAGCGCTTCTGATCAAGAATGCGCTTTTCCCGGAGTATGAACTGAACTATATCTTCAAAGGTTACGACGCCCTGGATAAAGACCAGGATGAAGACGTGGCCTGATTTACTACGCATATCAGGGTGAATTTCTACCTTGACAGGTAGAATTTAATGATTTGATCAACGGGAGGAAGCGGATGGAACAAAAAGGTGGATGGAACCATAACAAGAAATTATGGGATCAGGAGATCAAAGAAGGCGAAACCCTCACGGGAAGTTATTGCATGAAAACGGATGTACTAGAGAAGCTCGTTATCCTGGGGCGGACAGTCCTGGGGGACTTCGAAAAAGCCATGGCGCAAAACAAGAGCTTCCGCTGCGAGATGTTCTACGACGCGAAAGCTCGGGTAGTGGACTACGCCTTCTTTGCTAAACCGGAAGGGTACGCAGATTACACTCGTCCGGAATGCGATGCGCTTAAAAAAAGCATTGAAAAATCTGTGGAACTGGCGCATGAGCTTATAGAATTACTGCCTGTTCTTAGAAGAGATCTTAATAGCGGCAGCGATCATGCACTTGTTACAAAAGATGAAATGGTCAAAGCTGTTCGTCGATCTCAGGTAGAGTTCGAGAAAGAACTTCAATCAATACTTCAACAGTGAACACTTTCATGGCATTCGTCAGCAATGGACAAAGATCGATAAAGGAAAAGCTCTCTTTGTTCATCTTGGACATGGAATTTTCAATAATATCCACTGAGTGTTCGGATGCAGTATTGGCCACATCGCGAATAAGTGCAGATAGTTGAGCTTTTGTCATGCTATTCTCTCCTTTCTAAAATACTCGGCTGCTGCAACAGCCTGTGAGGAGATTATAACACGGAGGAGAAAACAATGACCTTCAAAAAATCGATCATGAGTTACAACGCTTTGAAAAAGATGGGATTCACAGAGGCATTTCTGAATGAAGTCATTCAGATGCCAAACCAGAAAATAGCCTGCAAGACAGGAACGAAAAAACAGTCTCAATGGAGCTTTGATACCGACGAACTTCTGAAGTACTGGAACAGAAGATGCTCGGGCAGGAGGTAGAAAGATGAGGGGCTTCTTCAAAAATAACGCATGGGTACTGATGGTTCTGTTCTTCATTGCGATGATCGCCGTAATGTATCGGATCGTAGACCAGCCGGATCGGATCGGGGCGGAAACAAATATGTATGACGTTCCGGAAGAAATCGCGGATGCAGCGGAACGCTGGGGGGCGGAATACAATGTAGCTCCGGAGCTGATCGAAGCAATGTGCTGGTACGAGAGCAATTATGACCGGCACTGCGTCAGCTCGGCCGGTTGTCTGGGAGTGATGCAGGTGGGGCCGCAGTGGCACGGCGAACGGATGAAGCGCTGCGGCGTTTCGGACCTGTTCGATGTGGATGGGTGCATCCACGTAGGAGTCGATTATCTGGTGGAGATATTGGAAAACGACACCGAAGAACTGGCGGCAGCTCTGGCCATCTATAACGGACAGCCGAAATCGAAGGTCGACGCGGCAATATACGACGGTTACATGTCGACGTATGCGGAAAGCATCCTGGACCTGGCATACGAATTAGAGACTCTTCACGGCAAGCACAGCCGGGCGCGGTTTACACCAGGAATAGATGGAAGGAACGCAGTGGGATGAATTTTATTATGAAAGCGATTAGTGCATTGGGGAACATTCAGCGCGACCGGGCATTCCGGGAGCAGGAGCAGAAAAAGCGCAAGGTTCGCAAGGGGAAAGGATTTGGGGAAATCCTGAGAGTTGAACAAGACAAACTGAAAGGAGGTACGGGATGATTTTCAAAAGACTTCCGACCGGAACGGTCGTGACGGAAAAGGAATATAAGCGCCTGAAGCGGTCAAAGAAGATGAAGGCGGAACAGACAACGGCCATGATCAATGCTTTCATGACCGCAGCGAAAGAAAAGCTGGGAGGTAAGTGATGGCATATTACAGGACATGTCCTTACTGCGGATCGAACCTGGATCCCGGGGAAGAATGCGAATGCAGAAAAGTAATAATCGAGCCGCCGCGCAAGAAGGAAAAGAGGATTCTCTCTTTTCTGGAGCTTGGGAAGTTGCTCGATCTGAAGATAAAAAAGGAAGCCTGACTGGCAGATCAGACTTCCAAAGGCTGTCACTATACACTATATATAGATCCCTGCAAAACTATATATAGTGTAACAGTTCGGCGGCAAAAAGTCAAGAAAAAACGGCATAAAGCCGCTTTTATTGCTGACATAAGGATATTAAAGTTAGGAACTGTTGCCTATGTATAACATCAAGATATGGGATCTGGGCGAAGTGGTAGAGGTACAAAAGTACCATCATGGAAACTATGGAGCCCCAGGTAAAAAAAGAACACCGAAAAAGAAGCCTACTCCGGAAGAAGTAAAGAAGGTGAATGAGCGCCACAAGGCCAGAAAGGTGTGGCGGCTGATCCTGGCGAACTTCAAGAAGGGGGACTGGCATTTGATCCTCCGGTATAAGGATAAGCCGGATCCGGCGGAAGCGAAGAAGCGCCTTCGGGATTTCCTTCGGGATATGAGGACGGCCTACAAGAAAGCCGGGATCCCGTTTAAGTATATCGCCGTGACGGAGATCGGGAAGAAGGGAGGCGTCCACCACCATCTCGTGATCGAGGATCATCCGATCACAAGGGAGGCGGTGAAGCAGTGCTGGAAATCCGGATCGACATTCTGGGCGGATCTCTACGAGTCCGAGGACAACTATCAGACGTTGGCAGAATATCTCGTGAAGAAACAGACGAAGGAAGACGTTCCGGGCTGCTCCTATTCCACATCGAGGAACCTAATCGTCCCGAAGCCGAGAGTGGTGAAGAGGCCAGCCAAAGGATGGCGGGAAGAGCCAAAGCCAAGAAAAGGCTGGTACGTCATAAAGGATTCAATCGTGAACGGTATCAATCCGGTAACGGGCACACCGTACCAGAGGTATCTCATGAAGCGGATCACAAAAGAGAGGGGGGATCCGGGTGGAGGTTGATGTTTATGTCCATTCCACGGTCAAGGGCCCGAAACAGAAGAACGGCGTGATCGCTTTCGTCCTGGAGGCAGAGCTGCCGGATGGCAGAAAGGCCACAAAGCCCTATTTCTTTCAAATCGAGAGGGTTTCGAAGCAGCGTTCCTGGCTCAAAGCGGTGGCCGTTGCGCTGGAGAGGGTGAAAGAGGGAAATGAGGCTGTAATATGCGGAAAATCGGCATATCTGGCCGTTGGCTTTAAGAGCCTTGCGAGGTGGAAGGACAATGACTGGAAGCGATCGAACGGGAAGCAGGTAAAAAATGCGGACCTGTGGGAGCAGATTTTTGACCTGCAAAAGTCCAGAAAAGCCCGATTTCTTTCAGATGGAGACCACATCTATAGTTCGTGGCTCCCATGGGAGGCAGAGAAGCGGGCGAAGAGCAAAAAACGATAATTTTACCTTAATCAGAGAGGAGAAGAAAGATGTTTGATAAATTCGGTGAGTTTGACAGCGCGGAAGAAATGAACCGCGCAGCAGATGCCCAGAAGGCAGAGGGCGATACAGCGGCAGTGGAACTACTGGCAAAGGAAAACGGGATCGATCCGGAGGACGTGCAGGACTACCTCAATGGCGTAGTGGGAGAATTCTGTACTCCTCTGACAGCGGCGCTCGGGAAACTGGAAGCAGAGTCGGCGGCGCTGGGATTGTTCGGGATCTTCCAGTCCTGGAAGGAGATGCTGGTGGATGAAGCGATCAAGAACGTGGAGCTGCAGGGGAACATCCGGAAGAAAGGGAAGAACCTGAAGGATGCACTGGCAGCAGTTCTGAAGGAAGAGTCGAAAAAGAGGAAGACGATCCCGGCAGATATTGCAAAAGCGTCGGGCGTTCCGGTCAATACGCCGGTGAGCACGATGACGGCGCGGGATCAGAAGAAGATACTGCTGGCCTACTATCTGGGAGGAAAGAAATGATCGCATATAAAGGATTTACCAAAGACCTGCAGGGCTGGGGTGGCTTCCAGTTCAAGCCGGACGTTTGGTACCGGGAAAAAGAGTGCAAGACAGTCCGGAACGGCTTCCATTGCACGGAATACCCGCTGGCCTGTATGCAGTATTTTACACCGGGCGACGGAGCACGGTATTTTGAGGTCGAGATCGGAGGAGAGATCGACGAGGACGAGTGGCGGATCGCGGCAACGGAGATCCGGCTCGTAAAAGAGCTCAATCTGAAAGAAATGGCGCTTTTTGGCATTCAGTTCATGGTGGAGCACCAGAAGAGAACGGACTGGGAACTGACGGCGAATCACATTTCTGTCCATAAGGATTTTGCAGAGGCGGACATCATCGCGATCGCAAGAGGTGAAGATCCGAAGGTCCGGGGAATCATAGGAACCATTTGCGGACTGATCCGGGAGAAGGACGGGGAGATCATACAGGCCCGGATGTTTACGGTCGGTCGGGAGTTGGACCCGGGTGCCTACGGGCTGACCGAGGATGGTGAGATCAGGAGGTGCGGATGAAGCATAAGATGATCGAAAGCGTCCCGCCGAAAGAACGGGAATACGGAGGCTCAAGCACAACGCTCACAACCCAGATCATTGAGGACACCATGGTATTGAATATCTGGAAAGGGCAGGAACTATTCTATCGGTACTGCATCCGGGAGTCCGGAGAATACGAGGCGTTTGATGGCACATGGAGCCGGGAACGATTCTACAATCTCATTGGCTGTAGATGGTATTACGACTCAAAAAAGGCGGACTCCGTAAAGTTTGACACAAATGAAGACGAGAAGCTGACAGAACAATGGCTGGGGAACCGGGGCGCGCATTATTGGGGCCACTATAAGATACGGGACATGATCGACAGCATGGAAAGAGACTGGCGCTGGGACTATGAGGAAAGAAAAGAGGGCAGAAGAAAAGAGAGGATCTATGACCGCATGGCACTGATCCCGGAAGCGCCGGAAGATCTTATCGCATGGACAAGGGAAAGGATAGGGGATCTGGACTTTGCCTTCTGGGATAAAGAAAGGGAGACGTGGGATCTGACGTGTTGCGGGAGATCCACGAAGCGGATCAGCGCGAAGCATTTGGAGGAGATCACCTGCCCGGTCTGCAAAAAGAAGATCACAGCGCAGCGCCGGCGGGAAAAGGTGGAAAGAAAAGAACGCGTCCTTGTCATGGACACGTCTCCGATCGGCGGAGTCATGCGGTATTTCCTTGTAGAGTTCCTGTGGTTCGGGAAGAAGAAGAGAGCGATCACAACAGAGAACGTCCGGATCCTTCTGGACAACACATATAGGAATAAGCCGGTGTACTGGAGAATAGGAACCTCATTCGACAACAAGAGAAATTACAACCATCTTCGGGACTATAACTATGTCGCATGGCTCTATGGCAGAGGAACGGAGGCAGCAGTGAAGGACACAAGGTTTGAACCTGTGGGGAAGCTTCTGACACCAATGAACGGGAGAAAGGCAAGGTTTAATGACTGGATGTTTCTGGCAGACAGGCCGGATGCTCTGACGGTACTGGAATATCTGATCAAAGGCCGGTATTTCAGACTTGCGGAAGAATGGCATGAGTCCAGAGGCTTTATGAATTTCCGAAAGCAGGACATAGAAGGAGTGCTCCGGATCAGAGACCGGCAGAAGATCAACCGGATCCGGGACAAAAACGGAGGGGCGCAGATGCTCTCCTGGATGCAGTGGGCGGACAGATGCCACAAAAAGATAGCAGACAGTTTCCTTTCCTGGGCGGAAGGTGCGAAGGTGTACTCGGATCAGGGACCATGGCTGTTCCTGAAAATGTCACCAGAGGCCGCCATGAACTACATCGAAAAGCAGAGAAAAGCCTATAAACTTTCAGTACGAGGCACGATCAGCCAGTACGAGGATTACATGGGAATGTGTCAGAAGCTGGACATAGATCTGGGCGA
>JAEESA010000008.1 GCA_016286115.1 Lachnospiraceae bacterium | reverse complement strand
ATCCGGAAGATCCCGATCTCTTGCGGGATGTCAACCATGCAGTCTATGCAAAAGCAGACTCTGCCAATGATGGTGTACAAAGATATGTTGTAAAAAAAGGAGCATCTGAAGTACAGTTGGATAAAACCTATAAGCTGTGCCATTATGAATATAAGCTATTGAATAATGCCGGCAATGAAATCATGACCGGCCGCAGCGATTCTTTTGTGGATACGGGGGAAGACACGGATATTTTGGACAGTATAGACGATGCTGTTAAAGACCAACAAATGGGAATTAAACGAACCGATGATGAGGGAAGGTACATTTTGAAACAGAGAGCGGAAAATATTGACGACAGTATAGAACTACTCTTAAAAGGGACAAATCCGAGTGGGGAAGAGTATTATTATTCCGCTACAAAACAAACCGATCAGTCCATACGTAATATAGTGTTTACAGGAATAAACATCGATAATCAAACATCAACCATCACCATACAATATAATGATCATGAAGATACAGACGGAAATAGGAATAAATCCGTAGGAGGCACAGTGAATCCGAATGGAAGCGCCTATCGGGATTTTTCCAAGCCCGCCAGAACTGCGGGAATTGCTCGGGAGCAGAACTTCCGGATCAAGATGAATCCGCCGGAAAAGCTGCTCCACATCCAGTCCGGAGCTAAGGGCTGGCAGAGTATTGATATCAGGTATCCTGCACTGACCAATGCGATCATCGGGATCGGTACTTCTGGGGTAAAAACCTGGGGACAGGCGAGTTCTGCCATCAGCGAAATGGACGAGGCGATCGAAATGATCTCCCGGGTACGTACTACGTTCGGTGCATATCACAATCGTCTGGAGTATGCCTATGCGATCGACCAGAACACCTCCGAAAATACCCAGGCGGCGGAATCAAGAATTCGGGATACGGATATGGCAAAGGAGATGGTTTCTTTCTCAAAAAGCAATATTCTGGCCCAAGCTGCGCAGTCAATGCTGACGCAGACGAACCAACAGCCACAGGGGATTCTTGCATTGCTTCAATAATCCACTCCGATAATTTTGTAACCAAGCAGCGGCTCATAGTCAATGGTAAAGCCTTAAGACGACACAAAAAAACGCTTCATAGACTTTGGGCCTCTGTTTGTTGCATTGGTTGATTAAGCGGATTTTGCGACTTCACGAACTTCTTTTTAAAAATAATCTAATTGGACTCGCTTATAATATGGGTGTCGGCAAAAAACGGGAGATGCTTAAAGTGCAAAATGTCGGTGAAGAGAACGAGCAAACTGAATTCAAGAAAAGCACCGGGGAACTGAAAGAAGGTGTGATCTCTATCGTCTCTATTCTGAATTTGCATGAATCGGGTGTGCTTTATTTTGGTGAAAAAATGACGACGTGATCGGACAGGAAGTTTCCGATGTGACTTTGAGGGACATCAGCTGAGCCATATCAGAGCATATCAGGCCGAAGATTAGATATTTGCAGTGTGTGAATGAAAAAACATATAGTGAATCACTATCAAAGGAATCGAGAAATCGGTTCCTTTTTACCGAAGGAATCGAACTTGACAGGCTGCATCTGAGAATGCAGGAGTATCATTAAGGAACCGGTAAATAGAGTTTACTTGAGGACAGTCATGTCCAAATCAGTGAATTCTATTTACCGGTTTTTTGTTTTTACTGGAGATGTTTGTGAAATATCGAATCCTGCTATCAACCAGAGAGGTTGATGTCAGACTTGGGTACTTCACGGTACTCAAATAAAAAATATCTCATAGTCCGAGATGGCCATTAGGACGTTGGGAAGCATAGAAATCTTAGCACCGGCAATTGTGCCGGTAGTGAAGAGACGATGCACCAGCGTTTATTAACCATGCCCATTCTCGGTTGACAGCAGCGGAATCTCTTCACAGACAGAGGTTCCTTTTGTTTTCCCAACGTTCAGTCCCGGACGGAAAGGAAAACAAAATGAAAGTTGTTATCAGGTATGAGACAGAAAGAGTAACATTTAACCTCAGCGATGAGGAAGCAAGACAGATGGGCTGCTGCGTCAACATTGATCTGGAGAGTATTCCGGAGGGTGAGAGACAGTCGAGGTTGCAGGAGGCCTGCGACGAGCAGTTTAACAGGCCGGATTACAATAACTGGCATAAGTTCTGGAGACATCAGGGCGAATCCAAGGCACAGCCCGATGACGAAGGCGAGGAGCTTGAATCTTCAGAGCCGCTTATGAGTGAGGTTGCTGACGACCGTATTTTTAAGAAAGATATGATCGAGCGTGAGCACAAGGAAAGCTACGATGCAGTTTGCCAGTGGATTCGAAAGATCCTCAAGCCGGGTGTCGCTGAAGCATTTATTGCGGTAAAGATCGACAAGATTCCGATCAGAAAACATGTGACAGAGACTGCGAAACCTGGAAGTCGAAGCATAAACAGATTGTGGGAATACCCGTAGTTCTCTTTTGGGGGCTGCGGGTTCTTTTTGCATACGCACATTGGCAAAAAAAATAAGAAATTGCCGATGTGCGTTGACATGCATTTAGAACAGTGTTATACTAAATATCGGCAAAAATGTATTGAATTTGCCAATGTGCGCGATTACTGCAAAGGAGATGATATCATGCAGTGGTATGAAGAAGTGCTTGATCGCATAGATGATAAAAAAATATATTGCCATAAAGAACTCATGGATGAATTAAGAAAATTGAAAACAGACTTGTCTGAAAGCACATATCACTGGGCAATCAGTGGTTTGGTCCGCGATGGCGGATTAACCAGATTAGGCTATGATTCGTATTCGCTATCTTCGGACATACCAAAGGATGAATATATGCCGGTGTATTCTGACACAGCCGAAAGATTGATACAGCTTATTTCTGAAAAGTATCCTTATGTGCAGTTTACGGTCTTTGAAACAGTTTTAATGAACGAGTTTTTAAACCATCTGATTGCACAGAATACGGTTTTTATTCAGGTTGAGAAGGAAAGCAGTATCTATGTTTTTCGGTTCCTTCAGGACCAGGGGATTCAAAATGTTATGTATAAACCCAGCAAAAAGGATTTTAATCTGTATTGGGCAAAAGACAGTGTCATTGTAACGGATATGATATCGGAGGCACCGATTCGGCTGAATAAGCCTCACTATATAATGTTGGAGAAAATGCTCGTTGACATATCTGCTGACAAGCTCATCGCTACAACGTTCAGCAAAGCGGAATTGCCTGATGTTTATGAACAGGCACAGAGCCGGTATCTTTTGGATAAAGTGAGGATGCTGAGATATGCCCGCAGGCGTAACCGGCAAGACGTACTAATGAAATATCTTGAAGGGAGTAAAGTAGAAGATGCTACTTCGTGAAAACTATACGGCGGAACACATTTTAAGGCTTAGGGAAGAAACCGGGGCGGATCCCTCAATTCTAGAAAGGACGGTATTCGCTTTTGGTCTGCTTGAAGCCATCCGGAGTGTTGACATGCCCTTTATTTTTAAGGGCGGCACGTCACTTCTGGTTATGCTTGATGAGCCGAGAAGGTTAAGTACGGACATCGACATCATCGTAGACCGTGATACGGATGTCGATGGTTACATTGAGAAGGCAGGGAAGATCTTTCCCTTTGTCAGCGTGGAGGAACACAAACGGAAAGGTCTCAATGATATAGAAAAACGTCATTTTAGGTTTCATTTCCTATCACCGAGGACCGGCAAGGAAATCAATATACTATTGGATGTTGTGTTTGAGGATAATCCGTATCTGAAGGTAATGGAGCGCCCCATCAGAAGTCGTCTCTTATTGAGCGAAGGCAAGGATCTAACGGTTAGCCTTCCTGACAAGAACTGCATTCTCGGAGATAAGCTTACGGCCTTTGCTCCGCATACGACTGGGATTCCATTTGGAGTAGACAAGGAACTGGAAATCATAAAACAATTGTTTGACTGTTGGACGCTGCTACAAGAAATGGATGACTATAAGACGGTCGCAGAGGTGTATGATAAGGTTTCTCGCATCGAACTAGGATATCGCGGGCTTGAAAAACGTCCGTCAGATTGTTTGAAGGATACCATTGACAGCTGTATCTGCATTATGGGAAGAGGTAGTGTCCGCCCGGAAGAGTACATGTATTTTTCTTCGGGAATAGGCGCGATCCAAGGGCATATCTTTGTTGGCAGGATAAACGGAGAGAATGCCGGCGTATACGCAAGCGAGGTCATGTACCTTGCAGCGAACCTTCTGATCGGTCAGAGCGAGTATGAGAATATTTCCAATCCGGACGATTACAGAGATACACAATTGAAGCTGAAGGGTATTAAGAAAATCAGCAGCATTCGAAATACGAATCCTTTGGCATATGCTTACATGGTCAAGTCCCTCCAGCTTTTGAGTGAGAATGGGTTAAACACAGAGAGTGTGCTGTGATGGGCATACATATCGACGATTAATGTTTTTTTACTGATGCGAGGTCAATAGAATGCTGATTTTTTTAGATAGTAACATCATTTGTGCTGATTATAAGATGAAGAGTCCGTCGTTTGAGGTTGCTCAAAAAGTTGGAACAATCGTACTGGGACAAATTGTCGTTGATGAGGTCTGTAATAAGTACAGAGAGAATCTTGAAGAGAAGGCAACAAAAACGAGAAAAGCAATTCTGGAGTTAAATGATCCGCTGCTTACACCTCATATTGTTTGGCGCGAACTGGACATTTCGGATGAATGTAGCAAATATAAAGATTTCCTGGAAATGTTTATTATTGAAAGCGGCATGACGGTCGCAGAGCCATATCCAAAAGGCGGACATGAATTTATCGTTCAAAGAGCCCTGCAACGCAAGAAGCCTTTTAAGGCTGATGGTAGCACAGGATACAGAGATTATCTTGTCTGGCTTACATGTTTGGAGGTCGCGAGAAGTTATTCCAGTGAAGAAATCCATTTCATATCTGGCAACACACGCGATTTTGCAGATGCAAACGATAAAGAAAAACTGCATCCGGATCTGTTGGCGGACTTAGCGGAAATGAATATTCCCGAGACACGATTCTTTTATTGGAATAGCTTTAGGAGTTTCATTGACAACTATGCAAAACAAAAACTTGAAAGTATAGAGGAACGCGAGAATCTTGCAGCTGAAATAGAAAAGAACGAGACAGGGTTTCTTGTGCCAATTAGAGATTTTTTGGGTTCTAAAGTCATTGGAGGCAGTCTGATAGGATATGATGTCTTTGTACCTGGCGAGAATGCAATCCTTAAAGAGCTTGAAAGCGATGCAGGCCCTCTAATTGAAGAAGTGTCCGAACTTGACGATGATAGCTGGTTAATCGGCATTACAATCGACAATGTTGGGATAGTGACATCTACTCTAAACGATTCCAATATTGAGGATATAAAAGAGTACGAGCTAGATGTAGAAATCGTAGACAGAAATAATGGAATCTGTAATCTCGAAACGACAGTGGGTATACAATTAAAATTGCAGGCTGTATACAGCAAAAGCAAGCAATCAATCACGTCTATTGAGATTGATGATATTAACGATTACAATTGCCCGTATTGTCCGTACTAAAGGTGTTGATATGTTTGCGACAACAGACACACTCGTAGAAATGTTTCCGCATACGGCTGACATCCATAATGGTGTCTCGGGGCATGTCGAGACGGTGGTGTCAATACAACGAGTGAACTCGTAGAAATCCTTGAATTTACGCACTTTGTTGACTTTTGGACTTATGCCCCAGATGATGAATTTGGGAGGAAAAAGACCCATGTCAGCAGGCTCAAAGTTATCGTCGCTGTCGAACTGGTGACAGTAGACACGAAAAAGTCGGATCAAAAAAGTGAAGAAAAGCCTTCAAAATCGTGACGGAAAAGGGATACCCTTGTACAGCAATTTGCATGACATGGAGGTATCCCTTTTTTGTGATAGTTCTTGGCGAGGAACGAGCTTAGAACTATCCAATCAGGGACACTTAATGAGATCAAGACGAAGTCGCAGATCGAATTTAGTGACATCGATGTATAAAGTTTAATTGAGCGAAGGAGACAGAGGTAGAGGGTAAAGGGATCCGTTCCCTTCGTTTTATCCATCGGATATTCTGTTCGGGGCGATGTGCTCCGGAGGCCTGTGGCTTCTGGAGAAGGTCAAAGGAAGGAACGCAAAGAAATACAGGAAGAACATTGAATACGGTTCGGCCCGGTGGGGAACGAGAAAGGATATTGAACCGTTTATAGATCCGAACCCGAGGGAAAACGTGATCCTGACGAAAACAGAATCCTTGACTATGAAGGGTAGGGTAAAAAACCGAAGTACGGACGGAATAAAAATGTGATGGTTATCGGTGGGAGCGGCAGCGGTAAGACGAGGTTTTTTATAAAACCCAACCTGATGCAGAAGCATTCCTCTTATGTGGTGACTGATCCTATAGGGACTGTTGCTCCGGAGTGCGGAAACGCACTGCTGAAGGGCGGATGGAATTACAAACCTGCAGCGGGATGTGAAGACAGATGCTCTGACACCGGAAGGGAAACCTGTTGCTGCTGGCGGCTCCGGGCTTGGTCTCTCCATTGCGGAAAATCTGATGAAGCTGATGGGAGGAACGCTGAAACTGTCTGTAGATGGGGATCTGTTTAAGGTGATATATATACCTTGTTCCATCCCTTCGATTGAAATAACGTAAAAGAACAGTTCACTGAGACACACCTACAGATTAAGGCTGTTTTCATCCAATAAAAAGTTGCGGATGCCAATCGTTACGATTCCCATTTCGTTCCTGCGTACTTTGATATCATCTCGTACAACAATGATTTTCTTGAAGGAATCGCCGATTGCGTTGAGCGGACGCTCTTCCTGTTCCTGCTTTTCCGGGGTAGTCATGGCAAAGGCAGATTGGATATAGTATTTTTCACTGCCACGAGTTACAACAAAATCCACTTCAAGCTGCTTTTTTGTGGTTATGTTTTTACTGTTTTTTCCGAATTGTTCAATAAGACCCACATCCACGTGGTAACCGCGGATCCGTAGTTCGTTATATATGATGTTTTCCATGATGTGGTTTTCTTCCATCTGCCGGAAGTTCAGCCTTGCGTTGCGAAGCCCCATATCCTCAAAATAGAACTTTGTCGGAGAGCCGATATATTTCCGCCCTTTGATGTCGTACCTGACAGCTTTGCTTACCAGAAAGGCGTCAATCAAGTAGTCGGTATATTTTTTCAGCGTTTTGTCGCTTATATTCTTTTTCTTGACTGTTTTGAAGGTATTGGCCAGCTTTAAAGGGTTGGTAAGAGAACCGACGGCAGAAGCAAGAATATCAACTAACTCGTCCAATTCCTCGCGGTTGCGTACCTTATGACGATCAACGATATCACTAAGATACACCTTCTGAAAGAGCGACATGAGGTATTCCGCCTTTTCCTCCGGTGTTTCTCGGGAGAGGATCAACGGCAGGCCACCATAGGTGAAGTAATCGTCCCATGCCTGGTCTGTGCTGCCCCTATAAACACTACAGTACTCACGGAAGGAAAGCGGGTAAATACGGATTTCATCTCCACGGCCCCGGAACTCTGTAACCAGATCGGAGGAGAGAAACCTGGAATTGCTGCCTGTTACGTAAACGTCCGCATTGCGAATATGCAGGAAGCTGTTTAGTACATCCTCAAATTCCGCGAGAAGCTGTACTTCATCCAGAATGATATAATAGGGATCGCTGTCAACAATCCGTTCTTTTACGTATTTCAGTATATTGTCTGGGTCGCGCAGTTCTTTATTACTACGATCATCCAGGGCGATCTCAACAATGTGATCTTTCCGGACACCCTTGTCCACCAGATAATTATGGAACAGATTGAACAGAAGGTATGATTTTCCACATCGGCGAACACCGGTTATGATCTTGATCAGCCCGTTCTTCTCCCGTCGGATCAATCGATTCAAATAGATGTCACGCTTGATTTCCATATTGCACCTCGCTTTCAAAATAGGTGTCTGCACACCTTTTTTCGTAATTATTCTACGAGATATGACTGCGTAAGTCAAGAGAACACCATTTTGCCAAATCGAGGGTCAGAATTTCGCCAAATCGTCCTCCCTCTCCATACTCATTGCTCCCCCTGTCAAAATATGTTATAATACCTTTTATCTGACAATTCATTATATTCACGTGGCAAAATGAAGCCTCCGCTATGACCTTCAAAAGAAGCAGACCAGGGGAATCGAGCAACATGATAGGGGTGCATTTATGAGAGTTACAATCGGGAAAAAAGTCAGAACCGTGATCCTGATCGTAGTGTTCACGTTGATCATAGGTGCGGTACTTATGGGATTTCGTTTTCTGACGGAGTTCATCAGGATCATGGCCAACGGCCAGATCCAGGCGGCGCAGGCATTGGAGAATCTGGACCAAATGACAGCGCAGTTAAGCGATGATGCGGACGTGATCCTTGCGCAGAGTACCGCAAAGACAAAGATTGCTGCACGGGCACTGGCGGAGAAGGATTTCAGCGGATGGAACGGCGATATCTGCGCGTTCGGTGACGGTTATGTAATAAGGATCGAGAATAATCGTGCCGTGATACCGGCGGATGCGCCGATCGTGGCGGCATGGGATATGAACGCAAAGGATTATCCTCAGTTCTCCGAAGAACAGCTGAAAACCTATCAGGAAGGAAACTGTTTTTATGACCTGAAAAACAAGGTCATGACCAATATCAGCAGCGAGCCCATTACAGGCAGCTATGAATATGCGGAGTTTGTGCCCATTGTCGATCAGATCGATTATGCGAACCGGGCAAGAGAGGTACTTGAAAACGTAAAAGCACTGGAGAAGGCTTACGACATCCAGATCATTCTGAGAGATGAAGAAAGCGACAGCATCATCTATTGGCCGGAGGGGCTCTCCGGGTACGAAGACAATCTGGAAGCGGTCGGTATCAAAAAGGCGGAGGGACTGAAAGAGGAAAGCCTTCAGGGAGAGGCGACTCTGAATAACGATTTTTACCACTATGTGACAAAAACCATCGGCGGGCATTATCAGGGAGTGGTGCTGAGTTCCCTCTTCAACGGACTTGAGAAGGTGCTCCCCCTTGTGATCCCGGTCTGTGCCATCATATTCGCCTGCTTCTTCGTCTTTGCATTCTGGGTCTTTTCCGTGTTCAGATTTGTGCGTACGGAGAGACTGTCATTAAATCAACAGAAGAATTATATGCCGAAACGGATCCGAAGCGTTTCCTTCGGCTTTCACATCATTTCCACGCTGGTGGTTTTTGCTTCCGCCATATACGGATGTGCATTGATCGGCCTGTATCAGGCAAATGCAGACTGCAACCGAACCATGGAAACGCTGTTTGAAAGGATCGATGCCAGTGAAGGACAGCTGGACGAGTTTAAAAAGACCTATGACAACAACGTGGTGGATGAACTGCAGTATACCGCGGGGCTGATGGAACAATATCCGGAACTGATGCAGAAGGACTTCATGCAGGATGTGAGCTCGATCATCGGATCGAAATATCTTGTGATCTATGATACGGATGGAAAGGAATTCCTGACCAATTCCGACCTGAGAGGACTTTCCCTCGGAGGCCCCGGCGACAGCAACGGCGCCTTCCAAAAACTCCGGAACGGCATTCCTTCCGTCATCAATGAGCCGGACAAAGAGGACCCGAACGGATTTTATATGGCTTCCTACGGCGTGCCTCTTTCCTTCTCCGACAAGGAGACCTATGGGGTGCTGGCAGCGTATGTTTCCCCGAAGGTGCGGGATTCCCTGAAGATCTTTACGCAGAACGAACTGATCGATGTCATGGCGTCAGGAACCGGTCTCATTTTTACGGCAGATGGGGAAACAAAAAATGTGATCTATTCCAGTGCTCCCGGGATCATCGGGAGAAACCTCATCGATCTTGGCATGGAAGAAAAACAGGTGAAGGATCATTTCATGGATTTCTTCCGGCTGAACAACGAGAACTATTACGGTGTCTCGCAGGGGAAGGACAATGTGCTGTATTATATTGCGATGCCCCAGGACGATATCTTTTTTGCGGCGGCGCCCTTTGCTGCCGCTGCGGCAGGGCCCTATTTCTTCTTCTTCCTGATCCTGATGGTTTCTCTTCTGCGGAAGTACAAAGAGAAAAACATCGACTGGCAGGATATGGGGGAGGAGTACGACGACAGCGGAGAGACCGTGGTCCTTGCCAGCGGAGAAGAGAAGCGGACTGTGGATGTGTCACAACGCTGGAAGCTCCTCCAGCGCTTCCGGAGCAAGAAAACTCCCGGAAATGCCGCAAGACTTCTGGCAGAGACGCTGGCGCTCATCTGTATCGCCGCCGGTGTGATCGTTATCCTGGCCACCGGGAAACAGGCTCTGGCGCAGTCAAGTATCTTCGGTTATGTGATCTACGGAGAATGGATCAAGGGATTCAACATTTTTGCCCTGACAGCGATTTTGCTGCTGTTCTGCCTGGTGTTCTTCCTGAACTTTGTGCTGGAACTGACGGGATTTTTGCTGAACCGGTTCCTGAATACAAAGGGAGAAACTATTGGCCGATTGGCGCTGAATCTTGCACGGTATATCCTGATCATAATCTTTTTATACTATGCATCGGCGGACCTGGGATTTGACACCAGGGCTGTGATCGCTTCCCTGGGACTCCTTTCCTTTGCACTGTCCCTTGGCATGAAGGATCTGGTTACCGACCTGGTTGCCGGTATTACCATCGTCTTTGAGGGAGAGTATCAGGTGGGGGATATCGTGGAGATCGGCGGCTACCGCGGCAGTGTTGTAGAGGTTGGGGTCCGCTCTACGAAGCTCATGGGACAGGGCGGCAACATCAAGATCATCAGCAATCGTGATGTGAAAAACGTCATCAATATGACCCATCTCAATTCCTGGTGCGCAGTGGAATTTACCGTCAGCCGCGAGGAGTCCATGGCAAGGATGGAGGAGATGCTGGAGACGAAGCTGCCTGAGATCAAGGAGAAGATTTTCGGCATCATCAGCGGTCCTTATTACAAGGGTGTGACGTCCTTCGGACATAACGGTATGACATTCGTCGTGACAGCGGAATGTAAGGAAAAGGATTATCACAAGGTGCAGCGGGCACTGACCGGAGAACTGAACCGCGTGTTTGAGGAAAATCAGGTAAAATTCTAAGGAGGAAAGACATGAACGGAGACTGCTGCAGCTGCGGAAGAAGAGGCACCGGCAGCAGAACCTGTAACTCTTGCCGCGGAGGGCAGCAGTGAGCCGGAGCTTCATGCAGAGAAGTACAGGAATCGAAGCGGAAGTAAGGCATATCTACGAGGCGGATTTTTAGCGAAAGAGTGATCGAGGGAGAGAAAATGAGTCTAAACGAGTTATATTATGAAGAGTTTATAGACCGCGCAGAGGAGCTGGAAGCGGTTGAAAAGGAAATCGAAGATAAGGAAAAGGAAGCGGAGGGTAAAGAGCTAGGTGAGTTTGAACTCCGGAAGCTTTTGGAGGAGCCGTATCTGAAAAAGATCGGTACACAGATCCGGGCGGCCAGGCTTTTTCACCCGATGTCAGAGCTCGGAAGGATGGCTCTTGCCGCTGCAGCGGATACTGAAAAGACATATGAAGAACGTGCCGGCTCACTGATTTCCAGAGTTACGGATGACAGTGTCAATCGGTATAAGCCGCTGCTGTCCGACGATATCATGGAAGACCTTCTGGTAAACAATATGAAAGCGATCGGAGCGCTCCGGTATCGTGACGGCGCAGTGTACGCGGCGGGGATACTGGCCTATGGCGTTGAACCGGACAGGGCGGCGGAGAGTACGGTGCTTCGTATCCACTGGCTCTATGTTGCCGCGGAATTCCGGGAACAGGGGATCGCCGACATGCTTCTTGCCAATATCATCGCAGAGGGTCTAAATGCGGGGATCGATTATTTTACCTTTGACTTCCAGGATGAAAAACCGGAGACGCAGGTTTTCTACAATCTTTTCAGTGACTGGCATTTTTCCTTTGAGGAGGGACTTGCTCCCGAATTCATGACCGCGCTGAAGGCAAAGGATGAGTCGAAGATCGTAGCCAATCTGGCGGAGGACTCTGTCTCTCTGGAAGCGCTTTCCGAGAAGGAGAAGGAGGAGGCTATAAAGACGCTTGCCGATACGGACCCTGCGATGCAGAAGATAATGAAAAAAAGGGTGCCTCCGAATTATTACGACGGGAAACTGAGCTGCGTCTGTATGAGAAAAGGGAAAAAGGGCGGCGTACTTCTGGCGCATAAAATGCCCGGCGGACTCATCCGTACGGAGTATCTTGGCTGGACCGAAGGCGGCGGATACGCGGTCAGGAGCCTGGTCAGCCGGCTGGCAGTCATGGCGAGAAAGGTCTATGGCGAAAACGCTTTGATCTCCCTGCCGGTGGAGACGGAGGAACTGGGAGCGTTTCTGGATGGCAATTTTCCCGAGCATATCCGAAAACCCATGATCGAGGCATCGCTGGCAGAGCCGCTTCCCGACGAAAACGCGGACATTGGGATAGCGACGGTCATCCTTGGCGATCATCTGATACAGGGTTAACTTTTTTGAACAGTTACATGCAATAAAACAAGGAAAGGGAGGAGACGACATATGGACAGTGCACATCTGGAAGAGCAGAAACAGCAGCAGAACGTGATTCAGATTCAGAAAGAAGAACAGGAGTTTGAGCATAAAGAGGACCGAAGCTACCGGGAACAGGACTCCATGCAGTCAAATGAGTTTTCCGAAATGGATTCCCTTCAGAGCAGCCAGCTAGAGGCTGATCTGATGAACAAGGCCGAGGAAACGGAAGACAAATTGAACACGGCTTTTGTCGAATACCCCAAGAAAAAGATAAAGTCCGCGAAAAAAGGACCGAAGGTCGCCCCTACACCGAAGTATGTCAGCCTGAATAAATCCTTTGCCGTTGATGCCGATAATGACAGCGAAAAGATGCAGGCCGTCAAGGAAGCGATCAACCGCTATCAGGAGGTAAAGGGAACCGCCACAGAGGGAAACGTCCTCGCGACGGTGATCGCTGCCTGCAACCAGTACCTCAAGGGGAAATTCTCTCTTTTTAAATTCGGAAAAGCCGCCGAGCGTCTTCGCGAAGTAAAGGCAGTAAGAGAAAATGCCAGAATGGAAATGCAGAGACTGAAGGAAGCGGAAGACAAATTCGATGAGAATGAGAAAAAGCAGCGGAGAAAAGACCGCATCGCTGCGATGAAGAAAAAAGAGGACTATTACGCACCCGAGCTGAATTCCATGTATCAAAGGAAAGCGGAGTCCATGCAAGGGGAAGACAAAGCGAAGCTGAAGGCAAAGATCAAAGGTCTGCAGTTCCACTATCCTGCCATGGATTATGATGAGGCCGCAAAGCTGGTGGTCCGGCTGGAGGTATATGAACATTACAACCTTGGTGAGAGGCTGGGAAGCAGCAATCTGGATCCATATACGCAGAATAAGCTGGATGAACTGGTCAGCGAAAAAGCCAGGGAAAGCGCGGAGAAAAAGCGTGAACGGGATCTTGAAAAGGAAGAGGCCCGGGAAAAGAAAGAGAGGGAGGAAGCCAGAGAATTTGATAAGCTGTCTCCCTTCGAGAAAAAGCTGCGGCAATATAATCCTTTTTTCAGAGTTTTCATGAGAACGTTCGGCCGCATGCATGTACAGACCGAGGTATTAAAGGAACAGTACATGGCGGCGGTCCATGCGTCCGGAATGACTCTTGCGGAAGCAGAGGAACTCACTTCCACGGAGAAAGGGAGCAGGCTGGATGACGACAGCACATTCATTTAATTAAGGCAAATCAGGAGGATACTGATCAGGGCGCGGCCCCCGATTTCGTCATCCCGGAGCCCGAACTGCTCTACAACAGAGATTATATGACAAAGTATATCAATGGACTTCTCGGAAAGCAAAATGAAGAACGTGCTACAATATCAACATTATTACGGAACACTGCCATTTCGATGCGGTAACCGGGAGACCTTGAAATGGAAATTTTAGAACTGAATGCAGATAATGTAACGGATTATGAGGACATCCTGGATCAGGACGTGTCGGAAAGCATCGGCAGGGAATTCTACCGGGGGATCGTTGCTGTCGGGGATGGGAATGCGCCGAAAGGCGCCATGATCTGGGAGTATAAAAACCTGGAGGAAAATAAGGATACGGATGCGGAGATCTGTTTTCTCCGTTCCGAAGGCAGTGAAGTCATCAGGTCCCTCCTCGCTGAGTTTGATTCCATGGCAGAAGATTCAGAGGTCCACGGGGTCTTCTTTGAACTGAATGCCCTTTCCGATGAGACGAAGCAGGGTTTTACCGATGACGGCTTTGATGTTTCCACGGCGGAAGGCAGGGATCTGATGGTGAGCGTTTCGGACCTGAAGCCCCTTGCTTCTCTTAAGAAAAAGGTCCAGAGCAATATTACGCTCTTAAGTGAGCTCATGAAGCTGCAGTTCATGCAGGGCGTGACCAATTGCATGTTTCATGGGAAAAAAGGGCTTGTGGAGGATCTGGAATACATTGATATGGAATGGTTTGATGAAAGCATCTCCAGCGCTGTGATCACGGACGGAAGGGTCAGCGGCTTCCTTCTCATACATCGCTTTCCCTCCGGTATACTGATGCCGGTGCTCCTTACTGCCATAGGACCTGATTTCAAGACGGACCTTAAGCAGATGCTCATACTCAGCGCAAAAAAGGCCATGGAACAATATCCCGGGGAGACAAAGGTGTTATTACGCCGCCACAGCCCGGAGGTTGGCGCGCTTACCGGGAAACTCTTCGCAGGGAAGACCGGCGGTGAAGTCATCTGCGGGAAAAAAGCATAAGGAGGACGAACCGAAGATGAGCTTTTACATCATTGAGATCAGCACCATCATGATCGCAGTCCTTCTTCTCGCGACAGGACTTGCTGTCAGAAAGAGCGGAAACAGGGAGCTGGACAGGGTACTTCAGATCACCTTATTTGTGGGGCTCCTTTCCGGGCTGACTCTGTTTTTTGAGTATTATCTTTCCACCCTGGCCGGGCCTTTGAACAGTTACAGTGTCTGGCTTACTGCCTTCATATCGGCGATCCTGAGCTGTGCGAGGGAGTTCCTTACCCTTTTGATCATTGTTTTCTGGAATATGTTTGTGGACTATTCCATGTACAAAAGCTATGACCATGTCAGGAAAAAGCTGAAAAAAAGTCTGATTCTGGTGAGCCTGGTATCGGGGATCTTTACGGTGCTCTACGCCACGGCTCAGGTGTATTCACCCATCTTCAATCTTCCTGTTATCATATGGAACACTTTCTATATCCTGAGCCTGGTGATACAGGTGCTGTATGTGATAAATGCCATATGGATCGTATGGTCCGGAAAGAACATGAGAAAGCCTCCCACCTTTCTGAGGCTGGATCTTTTCCTGATACCCATTGCAGTGGGATATACTCTGTACCTCATCCCCGGTGTCCCTGATATTCGGAATCTCAGCTATGCGGTGGCTGCCGGTCTGACCTTTATCACATTGATGAAGCGCGGCAGATATGTGGATGCGGTCACCGGTTTTTACAACAAAACCTTTCTGCGGTCCATGAATGAGTACATGGAAAAACACGGCTATCCCAACGGTACCGGGGTGTATTTCAAAGCGAAGGCAAACGGCGCGAAGCTGATCCCTGTGCTCGAAAACCTGAAGCCTTCGGATGCTGAGATCTTTTTCATCGGAGAGAATGAATATCTCCTGATGTCAGGACCTCAGAAGGAGTCTGTGCTGAAGCTGCTCATCAAAACCGTGAAGCTGAAGGCTGCGGCAGAGGACAGCTCCCTTGAGATAGACACCGCCTATGCCATCCGGGAAAAAGAAGAGACTGCAGAAGACTTTACAAAGCGGCTGCTGGAGTTGACTCCGGCCGTATAGGACAGGTAAGTTGCTGATGATATTGAGAGATTTCAAAAACAATGATGCACAGATTATAGCTGGATGGCTTCGATCAGAGGAAGAATTATACAAGTGGTCTGCTGACAGATTTAATAAGTTTCCCCTGTCAGGCGATGACATAAATGAGAATTATGCGCTTCAGCTTGAAACGGGGAGGTTTATTCCGCTCACTGCAGCGGATGATAATGGAGATGCTATTGGGCATTTCATCATAAGGTATCCGAAAGATGACGATGACAGCTCTGTTCGTTTTGGGTTTGTAATAATTGATCCGGCGTTAAGAGGAAAAGGATACGGAAAAGAACTGCTCAGGCTGGGGATAGAGTATGTAAGGGAAAATCTGACCGCCACAAGAATTGACCTGGGCGTATTCGAGAATAATGAGAGCGCAAGGCATTGTTATGAAGCGACAGGGTTTACGGAGTATGCAAGAAGAGAGTGCAAGATACCAATCGGCATCTGGAATTGTGTGGATATGGAGTTGTTTATAAAAAGGACGCTTGAAACACACCGCCTGCTCCTACGCCGCTGGGAGGACAGCGATGCAGATGATTTATTCAAATTTGCCAGTGATCCGGAAGTGGGTCCGATCGCTGGATGGCCGCCTCATCAAAGTGCAGAGGTGATTTTGATTGGGTGAAGCAGAACTTTATAAGGAACTTGGAGTATTAAGGCCGATACGATCTCAGGGAACTGTGACAGCACCCTGTTCCTCGGAGGAAATGAAGGCACGACGCTGAAGGAACTGTCTGAACGCCTCGGAAAGGAGACCATTGATCTTTTGACATAGAAAAACACCCCGCCGGGGAGAAAGGAGGAAATGAAAATTGAATAAGGTTACCGCAGGAAGGCGGCGACGAATCCTAAGATTTCAGGGTTTATCGCCGCCTTTTTTTGTGCAAACACATAGTGAAACGTTTATTTGACCATCAAAGAATATCAGCTCGATGAAAGCGGAAAGTTGAAAGCCTACCGGATCTTCGGTTATGAGATCGTGAAGCCCAAAAGCCCGCTCCTGCAGAGGATTCAAAAAATGCAGGAATACGACCCGTATGTGGAAGAGATCCGAAAGGAAAGCGCCTATCAGAACAAAGAGGTGGACCTTACAAACCGTCCGCCTCTCGCCTCCCCAACTGCGTTTGAGATACACACCGTCAACATATACACAGCCACTATATGCTGTCATTGCGGGAATCAAAAATGACCTCAAATCCGTCAAACATGACCCGTACCGTTTACTTTTTTTTTGCTAAAATACAAATACATATCAAAGTTAATTCTCAGAACCTTGCTGATTCCCGCAAAGAAATACACTGCTTTCAAAAAAACAGTATATGAAAAATGGAAAGGAAATGAAAAGTATGAAAAAAAATCACCTTAAACAATTAACCGGGTGGATGCTTACCGCGATCATGGGGGCATCGCTTCTTCCGCAGGGGGTATATGCAAAGCCTGTCAGGAGTGAGGTTTATGAGGAACTGATAGCGAATGCCGCAGGAAAAATAAATATGATGCCGCATGCGTTTCAACAGATTACCTCCGATGAGACGGAAGAAAAGATCCTGTCCGCTTCTGAAGAACTGCCCGCAAAGGTCGACCTCAGAAATTACAACGGGAAAAACTACGTCCCGCCGGTGAAACTTCAGAGCCCGTTTGGCTCATGCTGGAGCTTTGCGATCAATGCAGCCATGGAAATCGATCTTCTTTATGACAATGGCTGCGGGGTGACTACGGGAGAAGAGAATAACAATCTCGACCTCTCCGAAAAGGCCCTGTGCTGGTACGCTTACGATCAAATCACTCCCTCAGACACGATTTCGGGGAATTTTCCTTCCGGACAGCTCGGAGAAGGGTTTGATCATTCCGCGCTGAAGGAAGTCGAGCCCACATTCCCTTATGAACACGGAGGCAGTTGCTTCATGCCTGCCAGTGTCTACATGGCCGGCAGGGGTCCTCTTTTGGAAAACGAGGAGATCGATGGCTGGAATCCCTTTGCCTATCGTGGGAAAAACGGCTGGTTTTTACGCAGCCGGGAAGAGGACGAAGCCGCAGAAGCGGCAAGGAAGCAGTTTGTCAAAGAAATATACTACGCTGACTATCTTGCACGGCTTTCAGATGAAGAAAAGGTACAGACACTTTACGATAAAGGCTATAAGGAGGGAGAGGATTTTGAGGCCTGGTTTGATGTCTATTATGACGAGAACTGGACAGAAGGCATCAACATCAGGAACTGGTCCTATTCTTATAGTAATGGGTATGCGGTGTATGATGACTGGACGATCCCGGATCAGCCGGAATATCGCAGCTACAACAGAGCTGCGGTACTTAAGGACTATTACCTGCTCCCTTCTATGACAAAACAGTTGAACGAAAGTGGAATGAGTTATGAATATGATCCAGCCTGCATCGAAGCAATCAAGCAGGAGATCGAAAAAGGGCACGGTGTATATATTTCCATCAGGGCAGATCAATCCAGACCGGGAGATCCGCTCGGTGACAGAGGATATCTCAACACTGAAACCTGGGCACAGTATTGTGATCAACCCCTCATCACCACACATGCTGTATGTATCGTCGGGTACGATGATGGCTACGCAAAAGAAAACTTTACGAGAACGGCCGACGGAGTGGAAGTGGAAGGCAGCACGCCTCCGGAAGACGGGGCCTTTATTGTTCGAAACAGTTGGGGCTGCGTAACAGAGGAAGACATTGAAAAAGCGATCAAAACCGAAGACGGAACCCTGCTTTTTACCACACCTGACGCCAGTCAATGGGGCATTGATGATACCGGATACTTTTACCTGTCCTATTATGACAAGACAATCAGCTTTCCGTGTGTTGCTGTCTGCTATCCTTATGAAGAGGCACCGAAGGAAGAACTGATTGCGCAGTATGATCTGATGGGGGTAAACGAGTATCTGCTTATTGATTATGAAAATGCTCATGAATCGATGAAGGCGGCAAACGTTTTTACCGCAGCGGAGGATCAGAAGCTCAGTTCCATTGCCTGCGCTACAATAGCGCCGGACACGTCTGTAACCTGTCAGATCTATCTGGATCCGGAGGAGAATGACCCGGAGAGCGGGATTCCGCTGCTTTCAGAGCCTGTCGTCTCGGACTTTTTATATACGGGATATCACCGGATCGATCTTGATGACACGGTGGTGCTGAAAAAAGGAAGCCGCTACTCTGTGGTAATACAGGGGAAATATACGAAGGATGGTGGAACTGCAGCAAATGTGGTGGTACCCGTGATGTATAATGTATTTGCCTATAGGGGAGTAAAGCTTACTTCCGTGATCAATCCGGGGGAATCCTGGCTGTATACGGAACAGGAGGGCTGGCAGGATCTCGCTGCGAAAAAGACGGACCTCGAAAATTCTTTTTATAAGGATGGCATCATAAGCTTCGGAGAAGAATTCATAAAGCAGGTATGCCCGAATAAAGAAGAGTTTGTGGCTGTAGATAATTCTCCGATCAAAGCCTTTGGTTGTTCGCAAAACCTTCAAAAGATCACGGTCGGCGGGAAAACGCTTAGCGGCTCGGATTTCACGATCCGTCTGAATAAAAAGACAGTAAAGAATAAGGGGACGAAGCTGAAGGTGGCCAGCAAAGAAAAGACAGTGATCACTCTGGAAACGACGGATAAAAAAAGCCGAAAATACCTGAAATACAATGCCAAAAAAGGCATCCTGAAGCTGAAAAAAGGAGCCCCTGCAGGAGAATATGCCATCTTCCTGGATCTGGCCGCGACAAAGAACGGAACCTATGACGCCGACCGTGCCGCCGTCAGGATCGTGGTGGAATGAGGATTTTGCATCCGAGTAGAGGGAAAGAAGATACACGTTCGATAATAAGTTGTTTTCACATGATAAAAGGAGGAACGATTATGAAGGTTATGATGAATCGGCGACTGCCGCGATCAAACTGGAACTCTTCAAAGGGCGGGGAGTTGCCCTTTCCTATATGGCAGATTTGTCCCAAGTCGGCGATGATAATACTTCAGATTACATGAACACTGAAACATTTGCGCAGTATGATGATACAAACCTTTCGTTGAATCACACGGTCTGTATCGTCGGATGGGATGATACGTTCTCGAGGACAAAATTTAAGGAGGGGAAACAGCCGCCGGAAGACGGTGCATGGATCATTAAAAACAGTTGGGGACCAAATGAATATGATCATGGATATTTTTATCTCTCCTACTATGATCACTCCATCTCCAACGTGCAGTCGTATGAGTTTGATCTGAACGATCGCGTCCGGACTAATCTGGGTATTGCAGTCGATCAATATGACATGATGCAAAGTGAGACGAATGCCGCTGTAATGAAAAATGAGATTGCACCGTATGAAACCCCGGTAAAAATGGCGAATGTGTTTACCGTAAAAGGAGACGAGAACATCTTCGGGGTTGGCGTGGATACTCCCTATCCGAATACAAGAGTTACGGCAAAGATTTATGCCTTGAATGAGAATCCAGCAAACCCGGAGGACGGGCAATTATTGGATACGGTGGTAGGTACCTTCCAATATGCCGGTTTTCACCGCATGGATCTGAATTCGGAATTAGGTTTTAAGGAGGGGGAACGGTATTCTATCGTAGTGGCGCAGCAGGTTTCAGCTACTGATGGAAGGAAATATCTTTTAGCCGCTCATTCCGCTTACGGCAAGGAAGCGACAGAAATAATTAATTCAATGGTCCCGGATGGCGGCTTCAATTATTACTCAGAAGCTGTTGTCAATCTCGGAGAAAGTTTCGTGAATATGGGGACAGGAGCCGGCTGGAAAGACTGGTCTGTGGAGTCACTCAACTATTCCAACGATCCGACTTCTCTTCTCTCAGGATCGGTGATTGACAATTTCTCCATCAAAGGCTATGGCTATCCTGCGGACATCGTTGTAAATATGCCAAAAGTGAAGAAAGTGAAAGTAATCAAGGGCGGCTTCTCCGTCTCCTGGAAAGAAGCTTCCGGTGTGGATGGCTACGAGGTCTGGTATTCACAAAACAAGGATATGACCGAAGCACAGTATGTGGATGTGGATGCGAAGGATACCCGCGCAAAGGTCACGGGCCTGGATTCGAAAAAAACATATTATGTGTATGTCTTCTCCTATAAATATAACGCCGCTAATCTTAAGCTTTATTCAGCCGCTTCCGGGGCGAAGAAGATAAAGACAAAGTAAAAAAGTAATACGATCTTAAAGGGGGATAAAATGTTTAACCTTAAAAAACTGACAGCTGCATTTCTTACCGCTGCGGTCGCCTTGACGGCAATGCCTTTGACAACACCGGCATATGAATTCAATCCCACCGAGCTCATGTACCTTGCCGGAGTAAAAATGAGTATGGAAGACGGGGTCAGCTATGAGCTTTTTGACATCGATCAGGATACGACCTCGGAACTTCTTGTTGCCACAGAAACCGCAAAAGGCGACCGGCTTGATATCTACGGCTATGACGAAGGTACGAAACAGCCAAAGGAATTAAAGACCATGAAGAATGTGACCGCTGTCTACAGCGGGGTCGGAAGAATGACTGTCGAGGAGAAGACAAAATCCACCGCGAAATATACGGTTCTGAGACTGAACGACAAGGGAAAGATCAAGGCAGTCAGGACCTATCGGGCCGTAGGGAAAAAGGGAAATGTCACTTACTATATGAACGCAAGGACGATTTCCGCTTCCAAATATAAAAAGGCTGTGAAGAAACTGAAAAAGAACGGAGAGCTTACCTTCATTACCGGCGATCCCTGGTATGACTCCAACATCATCGGCGTGGCAGAAACTCTGGGGAGTGATCCGGGCGCAGTCAATGATTTCAGTCTCCATGTGAATTACGATTACCTCATGGAGCATCATTTGGAAACAGGCGGTTACTCAGCGGGAACCTTCGACGATGCAGAAATAGAGTTGTCTAATAATATTAACAGCATCATTGAAGGAACGGCAAGTGCGGGTGGCGAGGACGCGAAATATGTAAACGATTACTATACGATGGGCACAGACTGGGAAACCAGGGATGCACTCGGAGCCGCGCCGCTTAAAAAAATCATTGATGACATCTCCGCCATCAGCACCATCTCCGATTTGAACGCTTATCTCTCAGATCCGGAACGGTCCGCGCTTGAAGGGTTTTTTGAGAGTATTCTTGGTTGCGACACCAACGTAAAAAAATATACCGCACTGTTTCATTCAGATGAACTCACTACCGACTCTGATAGCGAAGAGGCAGCCTATTATGGGATTGACAGGGCGGATTTTGACTATATCGTGAATTTTGTTCTCGGCAAGGCCGGATATGCGCAGGATATGATCGATCACGCTCTGGAAGATACCTATGCATTCGACAACGGAATGTGGGATCTCTACCTTGAAGATTTTTTCAGTACAGATGACTCGACTGTTTCTGTTTCAGAACTGACAGAAAGCGTGAAGAATTTTCCGATGAGAGATTATCTTGCTGCTTATGGACTGACAAGCGGGGAAATCATATTTAATTCTCCGAAAGTATTAAGCGCTCTGGACGAGATCTATACGGAAGATAAACTCCCGATGCTGAAATCTGTTCTCATAACAAAAACCGCATACAAGGCCTGCCAGTATCTTGACTACGAGAGCGCGGCATTAGCATACGGTTTTTTTGACATGCTCTCCGCAGATGAGGATGATACGGATCGGTTAGCGGACGACGAGATCAAAGATACCCTGAATAAGAACTGGGAAGAGACAATCAACACCCCCGACTGCCTCATGTTTGCAGCGCTGGTCAATGCCTATATTGAAAATTTTCTGGATCCGGATACCGAAGCAGAGCTCCGGGAAATGACAGCATCCATCAAAGCGGGGTTCCGTGAAATCCTTGAAGAGGAAGACTGGCTCTCGAAAGAAACAAAAGCTGCTGCCCTGAAGAAGCTGAACGCGATGACCTTTACTGTCGGGTCTCCCGAGGAACCCATCGACACCTCTCATCTTGAGATTGATCCGACGCTGTCTCTACTGGACACAGAGGTCAGTCTCAGCTCGAGATACAAGCTGCATACTTTATCTGCCAGCGGAAAACTTATCAAAGATGGGGAGGTTTGCCGTTATGATCTTGTATCATGGTTTCACCCTCTGATAGTAAACGCAGGTAATTATTTTCAGATGAACCACTTTTATATTCCCCCCGGAGTAATGACCGAAACGCTCTTTGACAAGGATATGTCTTATGAGAAAAAGCTGGGAGGATTTGGCTCCATCATCGGGCATGAGATCACTCACGGGTATGATCCTTCAGGAAGTATATATGATGAAAACGGAGATCCGATCGATGGAGACTGCGGTTTCTTCACTCCTGAGGATGCCTCAGTCTATCAGGCGAAAGTGGACAAGGTGGTCTCTTACTGTAACCGCTTTCAGTTCGTCCCCGCCAGTCCTCTTCTCGGCGACATTGTAAAGGGCGAAGTGGTCGCGGATATGGGTGGCATAAAGATTGGCCTGCATCTTGCGAAGAAAACGGAAGGCTTCGATTACGAAGAGTACTTTAAATCCTATGCCTGGCTTTGGGAACAACAGACTACGCTGGAAACAGAGGAAAGCAACGTGATGAACGAGCATCCCTGTGGCGTTTTCCGCGTCAACGCAACGGTTCAGCAGTTTGACGAGTTCTATCAGACCTTTGGCGTCAAAGAAGGCGACAAAATGTACCTTGCGCCTGAGGAACGGGTTGCGATCTGGTAAATCATTTGTAAAAGGAGATAGAATGGAAATGAAATTGAGAAACAACACCGGAAAACACGTGGCTAAGGCAGCTCTGGCACTCTCTCTTGCTGCGGCACTTAGTGCGGGATCGTTTCCCGCGGGCATTTGGGCGAAAGAGCAGGCGGTTTTGCCATCAAAGGAGAGCCTCCTTGCCATGGAAGTGGAACGCCCCCTGGCCTATAAGTCGGAGGCGGCCAGAAAGGCGGTCATTTCTGAGGCGGCAGCCCTGCCCTCAAAGGTGGACCTTCGCGCCTTCGATAACGGAAACGGAATAAAGGACTATACAACCGGCATAAAAAACCAAAACCCTTGGGGTACCTGCTGGGGGTTTGCCTCCATCGCTGCCTCTGAGACCAGCATACTCGGAGAAAAGGATCTCACCGCAGAGGAATATAATAAGAACGAAGGCCGCGAAATGGATCTTTCCGAAAAGCATCTGGCCTGGTACAATTCCCACGCCATCACTGATGCGGACGTGTGTAGGAATGTCCCGGCAAGCCAGGTTGGAGAAGGCGTGGACTTTACCAAACTGGAAAAAGCCTCCGGGGATCCCAACTGTTGCTACAACAGGGACGGATTTATGTTCAATGCAACCGGCCTCTTTGCTTCCGGCGCCGGCCCTGTTCTTGAACACACGAAATTCGAGGGCGAAGAAGATCCTTATCCCTTTGAATACCGCGGCAAGGAAGGCACCGATGTTATCGGCCTCTTCACCGACGATTCTAAGAAGGACGAAGCTTTAGAATACACAAAAAAATATGTTATCGCTCATTACCGGTCATATTACGAAACTCCGGAAGATGCAGAAAAAGACATGCAGGATCCGGAAAAGGTGGAGGAGTTTTACCAGAGTCTTAGAACGTTTTATACAAGAAAGAAGGCAGCCGGTGACAGTCTGTATTCTGAATTTGACGACTGGTCTCTTCCCAACGACCACCAGCATCGTTTTGATGTGGAGGGCTATGTCCTTCAGGAAAGCGCTCTGCTTGAAAGCCCTGCGATCCGCTCTGACAAGGGAGCTTATCTTTATACGGATATGGCTAATGTGGATGCCATCAAGACGGAGCTTTATAACAAGCGCCCTGTTACCATCGGCTTTCATGCAGATCAGTCCCGCCCCGGGGATCCGCTTGGGGACAGGGGCTATATGAACACGGCGAACTGGGCACAATACACAAATGATGATGTGGCGGCCAACCACGCGGTCACCATCATAGGCTATGATGACAACTACAGTAAAGAGAACTTTACCCGTACGGTAAGCGGCGCTGCAGTGGAGGGAAGCACCCCTCCCGGAGACGGAGCCTTTATCATAAGAAACAGTTGGGGATATGACTGGGGAAACAGGGGATATTTCTATCTTTCCTACTACGACCATACAATTGAGAGCCCTGAATCCTTTGATTTCTATACCCAGGAGGATCTTGACGAAGGGCGGGTGGAGTTCATTCCGGACAATTCCTCTGATTATAAGGTGAGCCAGTATGACTTCCTGCCTGCTGATTCAGTATACTCCATGTCAGATTCCGAAGAAGCCTATATGGCAAATGTCTTTACCATGGATGAGGACGCGGTCCTGGAAGGCGTTTCCACGCAGACAGCCTCTCCCGATACCACGGTGGAGTGGTATGTTATTGCCCTCAATAATAACTATACCGACCCCACCGACGGACGCCTTATCGCCCGGGGAGAAAAAACATTTGAGCACGGAGGGTACCACAGGATCGACCTTCCCATAGAAGAAAGGTTTCCCATCCCCGCCGGACAGAACTTCTCCGTCGTCATGCATCACAAGGTTCCTGTGGATAACGGCCAGGTTTCTTATGAGATACTCTGCAACAATAGAATTGACGACAGCAGCGGCGTAACGGTCAAGGGAATTGTAAACCGTGGAGAAAGCTGGCTCTACCGCGACGGCGGCTGGATCGACTGGAAGGATATTACCGACATCCTTCGCAGCTCCTACAAAGAGTTCGCAGTAGACTTTACCTTCGATAACTTCGCTATCAAGGCCTATTCCACACCTTCCGACAAGGTATACTTTATTAACACGGACGTCACATTAAGTGCAAAAGAGTTTAATAAGAAAGGCATCTCCTATCCGATCCTCGGGGTCACAGGTACAGGAAAGGTGACAGGAAAGGTTGTTAAAGGGAACAAAAAGTACATTTCCGTATCAAAGGACGGAATATTGACCGTAAAGAAAGGCGCCAAAAAAGGGACCTACAAGGTAAAAGTCAAGGTGCAAAAAAATGACCGCTACGATGCGGCAGAGGAAACCATTATCGTCAGGGTAACGAAATGATTTAAAAAATCAGGAGGGAATAAAAGTGAAAATAAAAAAATATTTGTCTTTGGCTATTGCGGTCATTTTGCTTGCGGGATCTTTTGCTTTTCCGAATCCGGTTGGCGCAGAAGAGACGGTAGCCAAACGCACCATCATGTTGTATTTATGTGCCTCAAATCTTGAGGAAAACGGCGGAATGGCAACCTTCAATCTGAAGCAGGCGCTGGGGGCTGATTTCAGTAAGAACGAGGACGTAAATCTGATCGTTTATTCCGGCGGCGCGCGAAAATGGCAGCCGGAAATAGAGGCGTATCTGGAAGGTGCGGATACGATCTCCACAGAGCATAACCAGATCTGGCAGTTGTACGGTGCCGACGCCCCGGAGCATGCTTCCAAAATGGTGCTTCTGGAAACAAGTGAAAAGCAGTCAAAGTATGAGCTGATGACGGATCCTTCTGTTCTTACGGGATTTATTGACTACTGTGCTTTGAACTACCCTGCGGAAAAGTATGATCTGATCTTTTGGGATCACGGTAGCGGTCCGGTCGGAGGGTATGGAGCAGACATGCATTATAGGGAACTGACAGAGGAAGAAGCCAAAACTGCCATCACATCGATGACGATTCCGCGGATCATGCAGGCTCTTCAGAACAGTTCCGTATCAAAATTCGGCATCGTTGATTTCGATTGCTGCCTCATGGGAAACCTTGAAATTGCAGCAGCGCTTTCCGACCTTTCGGATTATCTTATCATTTCTCCCGAAATTGAACCGGGTTATGGACAGGAGTATTCCTGCTGGCTGAATTTCCTCGGGGAAGACAGCAGTGTTGACAGTTATACCCTTGGAAAGAGCCTTGTGGATGGATTTAAGGTGTTCTATGAATCCGAAGAGAACATGGGAACGCAGGCTACGCTGACGCTCGTCGATACGGAAAAACTCTTGGAGAGCGACCTCCTTACCTCCTGCGCGAACATCGCTGCTGAAATGAGCAGGGAGGCAAAAGAAGCCTCCTTTTATGACGAGATCCGCTCCGGAAGGGATTCGGTCAAATACGGCATTTCCGGGATCCCCGGGCTTTATGACCTGGGGAATTTCATCGAACAGCTCGGAGTCAAGATCGCGGAGCTCACGGAAGAAGATATGGAAACCAATTATAATTTTTCGAATGCCTACACGGATGATGCTATGAAGGTTTCGGAGTTCTTAAGAGATCCGACGGCGATCTATGCAGTCTATACGGGTGATATCGGGAGCTATCTGTTAGACAGCTATATTAGGGATGAAGCCGGGAATCTTGTCATTCCGGAGGATGAGATAATCAGACCTACCGGTTTAAGCATATATTTTGAGGCAGACAGGACGGGGGATAAAACCCTGACGGGCGATTATATCCGGGATATGAAAAACGCGGTTCAGATGCTTCCGGATACAAACGTAAAGGCGAAAGCGTTTCTTGAAAAAGAGATGGAAGCGGCCCGAGACTATGATCTGATCCAGCGCACAGGCAACGCTGTTTCCACGCTGGTCAAGTGGGAAATGGCTCCTGCAGAGATCGATTATGAAGATGTGAAAAAGGTCTGGCTGGGATACACCTGGGAGAATAATGCCTGGACGGCTCCGGAAGAGGATTTGGACAGCGTGTGGGAAAGATGGGTAGAAACACTGATGGAAGGAAAGGAAACAGAAACGAAACTCTGGCTGGAAGATGTGATCTCTGTGCAGAAAACGGATACCGTGAAGACCGATCGGATCAGCGCGGTGAAAGTCAACGGAGACAATGGAAAAGAAACCTTCCGGATCGTTCTCGAGGATACCAACAGATTTGCTGTGGGTGGAGCCGGCATAGAAATATATGCCGAGCTTCCGCAGCTCAGCGAATATCTGGAAATGAAGGCAACGCCGGAAGAGAAAAAGGCCGCTGAAAGCGTCGGCCTTACAACCGACTTAAAGATCGGAACCATAGAGGGAGAGGAAAATCTGGAGGCCCTTAAGGATTTTGATAATTGGGACAGCAAAGCGTTTATCGACTGGTATAAAGGACCGGTCAGCGTCTGGAATCTTGACGAATATGATGATACCTGGTATGCCCTGAAAGATGCTGGCGGTATACTTCACGGCGTATATGATCTTGATAATGAAGAGGATGGGAGATCATATGTGACGGCATTTTATGAGGAAAACGGGGAGCGTACGCTGGTGTGGCTGGGCTTCATGCAAAATGAAAACGGAGGGTTCGAAGCCCCTGATGTACTTTACATTGATTCGGACGGAGGCGGAAAAATGATGAATGTGAGCGATCTTACAGAAGAACTGGTACTGACAGCCTGTATGATATTAGACAGCAAGGATGGAACGTTCTATTTGCCGATATCGGATTCCTCCTTCATTCTTTCAAAAGAGACAGCACCCGTTCTTTCACTTGCAAAATACTCCATTTCTCAGATCCCGGAAATAGGTGATGTGGACGGAGACGGAGTCGCGGCGAAGCATATATATACGATGGAGGATTTCTACCACTGCACCTACGATATAGACCAGCAGATCCATGATGCTCCGGCGAAGCAGCAGAACAACTTCAAAGTTTCTCCGACGTCTGAGGAATTTAAGGCGAAGAAACTGAAAAAGAAGAAAAAAAATGTAAAGCTCACGATCAGCGACCTGCCGGAAGGCGCTCCGAAGCCGGAGATTTCTATCCTTGCGGTGAGAAACGGACAGGAGAAAAAGGTGAAGATCAATAAGAAGGGCGCGATTGTCTTAAAGAAAGGAATCAAAGCCTGCGAAATCACTATCAATGTCAAAGCGCCTGAAACAGAGCAGTTTATTGCTCATACTGAGCAGGTTTTCATTACAGTAAAATGATCTGAGGAAGTTGTATACTTTTGTCTTACAGATGAAAAAAGCACCGGAAGTGTTGAAATTCCGTAAGCGACAAATAGATAGTGTTGTAGAATGAATACCCTCTTTCTGGTAAGGTTATTGTTGGGGATGGGTCATTGGCGGATTGGGAGATAATGATGACTACGCTTATTTATGTTGAAAGAGTAGGCATCAACACCCTGAAGGGAATAGAATACTTTACGGCGTTGAGGGAGCTGAACTGCGTCAACAACCAGCTCACCACGTTGGATGTAAGTAAGAATACGGCGTTGATTAGTCTGGACTGCAGCGGCAACCAGCTCACCACGTTGGATGTGAGTGGATGTACGGCGCTGACTGAGCTGAACTGCAGTGGAAACGAACTCGCCGCGCTGGGTGTGAGTGGATGTACGGCGCTGACTAATCTGAGCTGCACCCTCAATCAACTCACCACACTGGATGTGAGCGGGTGTACGGAGCTGAGGGAGCTGAATTGTCGCAATAACCAATTAACCGATCTGGATCTAAGCAGCAACGTGAATTTGGAGGAGTTCTATGGCGAAAGAAATCAGTTTACAGAAATAGACGTATCTGCTCTGACGAACCTTACAAAATACGACGGCACTCTGGATACAGAAAGAAAGGTGCTCATCTACGGCGTATCCGACCTCCCCGAAATCACCCCCGACAAAACCATCAAGGTCGGCGAGAAGGTGACCTTCAAGGTCAGGAAGAAACCGGCCAGCATGGAAGGCTTTGTTCCGGGAGAAGTAGTCTCCGTCAAGACGAAGGGGAAGAAGGTGATCGTTAAGGGTAAGGCTCCGGGA
>JAEESA010000191.1 GCA_016286115.1 Lachnospiraceae bacterium | reverse complement strand
TATCAAGCTCCCCGATGATGTGCTCGAGCAGATCCGCAATTACATCGGGGACGCGGAAGTCAGCAATTCCGCCTATCTTTTCCATAACAAGCGCCAGAATCAGCTTCGGATCCGTGACCTCGAGCGCCTGTATCTGAAGTATCTGCCGGCTGACGAGAATCCGCATTTTACTCTCAGCGACATACGAAACGGTTCCGCCGCCTACATGCTGATCTGCGGCGCATCGCCTTCTGAGGTGGCCGATTACATCGGCATCGCCCCCGAATGGATGCGGCGGTTTGACCGCGTGATCCCGGAGCTCCATAAAGCCGCCGTGGATTACTCGAACATCCGCATCAAAGTCGTGGAATAGGGCTTTCTTATGCCGAATCTGATCTATTTCCAATGGGATTCCAACGAAGACGGGATCATCATCCCCGCGCTTGAAGAGCTGGGTTTTACCGTGATCTGCATGCGTTACGAGCTCAAGAGCTATACGAAGGATCTGGACATGGCACAGGCGTTCATCACAAAGATCCATGAAACCAAGGCCGAGTGCGTGTTTTCCATGAACTATTTTCCGATCATAAGCCTGGTCTGTGACGTGACCGGGCTCCCTTACTATTCCTGGGTCTTTGATTCGCCGCATTACACGCTCTATGCAAAGACCGTATCCCTCCCCTGCAATCATATCGGCGTTTTTGACCGCTCTCTCGCAGAGAAGCTGCATTCTCTCGGTAAGGACCGGGTTACGCATCTCCCGCTGGCTGCGGATCAGGCAGCCTTTAGGCGATCCATTGAAAAAAATGAAAAGGACTATCGCTGCGACGTATCCTTTGTCGGGTCGCTTTACACGGGAACCGCCTCCTATTCATACTATGAGATTTTTCGGAATGAAATATTAAATTCTGATGATACAAATGAGATCGAGGTATGGAAATTGCTGGATACGCTGACCGAGCGTCAGGCATTCACCTATGACAGGGATTATCTTTCCCAGACCCTTTCTTCGGACCCCGCGCTGACGGAATACCTGTATTCCCTGATGGAGCAGCATAACCTCACGCTGGATGAAGACTTTGATCTTGACCATCAGAGCCTCTGCTACGACGGGGTCCTGGCCAAGGAAGTGACCGCGAAGGAGCGGCTGAAGCTGCTCAGCGAAGTCGCTGCTCTTTGCCGCGATGAAGCCCATCATTTCCGCCTGTTCACGGCATCAGACCTCCCGGCGGACTCCATCCTCAATGCTTACACGCCCGGAAACGGCTATGTGAACTACATTCACGAAATGCCTAAGGTCTTTGCCCAGAGCAGGATCAACTTAAATATCACCCTGCGTACGATCAGGACCGGCATCCCGCTGCGCGCCATCGACGTCCTGTCCTGCGGCGGTTTTCTGCTGACAAACCCGCAGGAGGAGCTTTATGACTATCTAAAGGAAGGCGAGGACTTTGAAGTTTTCCGCTCTGTCGGGGAATGTCTGGACAAGATCCGCTATTACCTCGCGAATGAAGACAAACGCGCGCAGATCGCATGGAACGGGCTGAAAAAAGCGGAAAAATATTTTTCTATAAAAGACACCTTAAAATGTCTGATAAATTGACCTTTTCTGAAGAATATGCTATACTCTTATCAACTATAACTTCGTATAATTAATTGAAACACGTTGATTTCGCCGACAAGACTTTTGGTCCGGATATTCGGATGCATTGTATAGTGTTGGAATAATAAATCGAAGTTAAATTTCTAAGGGAAAGGAGGATGTTCATGGCGTTTTACGGTATCGGCAATAATCAAAACGGCAGTTTCGGCTACGGCGGCTTTGGATTCAGCCGTGGTTTCTATGGCAACTCCTTTGACCGTATCCAGCAGGATAGAGAGCGGGCGGCTGCGGAAACGGTATCTCCGAATCCGGATGAGCGGACGATCACGCCGGGGCATAAGCCCTCCTGTGAGTGTTCCACCTGTAAGAGCCGCAAATACAAGGACGGCTCCGATGAAAGCGACGTCTCCTTCCAGACCGCGCAGCATATCGATCCGGGAAGCGCCGGCAGCAGAGTCCGGGCGCATGAAGGCGAGCATGTCGCGAATGCGTATGAAAAAGCCGCCGAAAAGGGCGGCAAGGTTCTGCAGGCATCGGTCGCGATCAAAACCGATATCTGCCCCGAATGTGGAAGGGTGTATGTCTCCGGCGGGACCACGACGACAAAGATCGCTTACCCGAACGAAGAGAACCCCTATCAGAAACAGCGCAAAGCGGAGGATCACGAAAAAGTGGCTGGAAAAAATGTGGATCTGAGTGCGTGATCGGCTGATGATCAGTCCTTCATTATTCACCGAAACGTATTGGGCCGTAACCGCGCAGCTAGTGCGCGGTTCGGCTTTGAATAGACACATCAGCTATCAAGCTTCGCCCAACCAAACGAATACTTTACTGCTTTGCTCCAGAGAGCGCGTTTTTCCTTACGCACTTCATCCGGGATCTCCGGTGTGAACTCTCTGGAGATTTTGATTCTCGTCCTTAATTCCTCCTGGCTCTTCCAGAAGCCCGTCGCCAGGCCGGCCAGAAACGCGGCCCCCGTTGCCGTCGATTCCACGGAAAACGGCCTTATGACAGAGCATCCCAGCATATCCGCCTGGAACTGGAGGATGAAGTTATTCGCGCTCGCGCCGCCATCCACCCGCAGCGCCTGCAGCTTCTCTCCCGCGTCACTCTCCATGGCGGTCACCACATCACAGACCTGATAGGCGATGGATTCAAGGGTCGCGCGAATGATATGGTTCTTGTTTACGCCCCTTGTCAGCCCCACAATGGTGCCTCTGGCGTATTGATCCCAGTACGGCGCTCCCAGCCCCGTAAAAGCCGGTACGACAAAGCAGCCGTGCGTATCGCGGACCTTGCTGGCCATGTATTCCGAATCCGCGGCGCTGTCGATCAGCTTCATCTCATCGCGGAGCCACTGGATCGCTGCTCCGGCGACGAAAATAGAGCCTTCCATGGCATAATTAATTCTATCATTAATTCCCCATGCAATTGTTGTAACCAGGCCGTTCTTTGAGAATACCGGTTCCGTTCCCGTATTCATCAGAAGAAAGCCGCCGGTGCCGTAGGTGTTCTTGGCGTCTCCCCTTGAAAAGCAGGCCTGTCCGAACAGCGCTGCCTGCTGGTCTCCCGCGGCGCCGCCGATCGGGATCTCGCCTCCCAGAAAGGAAGCGTCCGTCTGCCCGTATATGTCACTCGAGGGAACCACCTTCGGCAGCATCGAGAGCGGGATGTCCATATCGCGAAGGATATCCTCGTCCCATTTCAATGTGTTTATATTGAAGAGCATGGTCCGCGACGCATTCGAATAATCCGTCACATGGAGCCGCCCCTTCGTCAGCTTATGGATCAGCCAGGTTTCGATCGTGCCAAACGCCAGCTCACCTCTCTCCGCTTTTTCTCTTGCGCCGTCAACATTATCTAATATCCATTTAATTTTTGTTGCAGAGAAGTAAGCGTCGATCTTGAGGCCCGTCTTCTTCTGGTAGCTTTCCTCCAGCCCCTGCGCCTTCAGATCATCCGCAAGGTCCGAGGTACGGCGGCACTGCCAGCATATCGCGTGATAGATCGGGTCGCCGGTGTTCCGGTCCCAGACCACCACGGTCTCACGCTGATTCGTGATCCCGATGGCTTCGATGTCCCGCGCCCTCGCCCCGATCTGGCTCTGCGCTTCCACCGCTACGCCGAGCATGGTGGCCCAGATCTCATTGGCGTCATGCTCCACCCAGCCCGGTTTCGGAAAGATCTGCCGGAACTCCTTCTGGGCGATCGACAGGATCTCCCCGTCATGGTCAAAGAAGATGCAGCGGTTGCTTGTCGTCCCGGCATCCAACGCCATTATATATTTCCCCATTCGCTTCTCCTGAATATTATGTTCTGTTTATATTTCTCTGACGAGGTACATGTATGCGTGTAAATCAGCTTGCAAAAAAACACTTGCCTTCATTGGAATCGAGCCGTTTCCATTAGTTTATTCACGATTTTATTTAAGCCGAATTCTCTGCAGAATATGAAGGTCAGCAGCCCTCTGTTCAAACTCCCGCCCGGACATCTCCGGTGTCACAAACACGCTGTTCTCCGGATCGCCGTGCGTCGGCTCCAGGAAGTCAATATTGTTAAAAGCAGATAAAATTTCTCTTCCTGTGTTCGCGGTACGAACATAATACTGATAGGTTTTCTCGCGGTGATCCGGGATCGGCAGCTCTTCCTCGTCCCAGTGGACCGGAATGTTGCGGTGCGGATGCTTGGCCATATCCACAACGTCAGCGACCACGGCGCTGGCGGTCGGCAGCTTCCCTGCGCCGCTTCCATAGAACATCGCGTCTCCCAGCATGTTCCCGTGTACGAAAACCGCGTTGAACACGCCGTCCACGGTATAGAGCGGATGGTCCGATGCCAGCATGAACGGAGCGACCAAAATATCAAAGGTATCATCCGGCCGTCTCACACTTGACGCGATCAGCTTGATCCTGCGGTCCATCTGTTTCGCGTAATCGATATCCGCCGTCGTGATCGTCGTGATCCCTTCGGTCTCAATCTTCCGGTCATCCACCTGGCGTTCGCTGATCAGCGAGGTCAGGATCGCGATCTTCCGGCAGGCATCATGCCCTTCCACGTCCGCCGTAGGATCCTTTTCCGCATAGCCGAGGCTCTGCGCTTCCTTCAGAACAGCTTCATAATTCGCGCCGATATCACGCATCTTGGTCAGCATATAGTTCGTCGTCCCGTTTAATATCCCCGAGACCTCTTCGATCACATCTGCCGTCAGGCACTTATTCAGCGAGCGGATGATCGGGATTCCACCGCCCACGGACGCCTCGAACTGGAAGTTCAGCTCGTTCTTTTCGGCAATGTGGATGAGCTCGGCGCCCTTTTCCGCCACCAGCGCTTTATTGGAAGTCGTAACACTCTTGCCTGCCAGCAGCATCTTCTTTACAAATGTATACGCCGGTTCCACGCCTCCCATGGTCTCCACGACGATCGACACCTCCGGATCGTTGGCAATGATATCCACATCCTTCACGATCTTTGACTCATTCGGATCTCCGGGGAAATCACGGATGTCCAGAATGTATTTGCACTCCACTTCTTCTCCGACACGGCGGGCAATACTCTCCCTGTTCTTTTCCAACACCTCCGCGACACCGGAGCCGATGGTGCCGTACCCCATGATGGCCACTTTTTTGCTCATGATCTCCATCTTCCTTTCTGTAAAAATCAAAAAACTTTATTAAATGTACTAATAATAATTTTGTTCAAAATTTCTGATGCAATTTTATTAAATTTATAATTGATTAAATTCTTTTTTAATTTTATCCGGCTCGTCTTCCGTTCATCTTCAACTTGTTTTTCGCTCGTTTCAGAATCCGCGGCCTCCGCCTCCGTGTATACCACCAGAGCTGGACATATGAGAGCTGTGCGAACCGGAGCTGCTCTCCTTTGCGATCTTGACCCGGTTGACGGATTCGTGCATGAAATCATCCTTCTGTCGACGTAGTTTCAGCTTGCCATTCTGTCCGTAGTCATATCGATATTTCTGCCCTCTCGCGCTGTAGGTGACATGCACGACACCAAAGCAGATGATAAACGCCACGGCCGCCACGATCCCTGCAATGACCTTCTCCACGGTCGAGATCTCGTGTCCGCCGGTCCTCTTGTACCAGTCGGCCTTTTCTATCATCTCAGCAAAACAATCTTCGTAATACCCGTCCTTCAGATCCTCATAGCCTTCATCAATGATCTTGTCGATATTATCATCGGAAAGTGTTTTTAATGCGTCTCCGGAAGTACTTATTTGCACTCTTCGGTTCTGCATGTCGATCAAAAAAGCAATTCCGTCGGTGTTGATCCCGTACTTCTCATCGTAGCAATCGTCCGCGTAGGCTTCCGAGGAGCGGCCGTTTGTGTCATTCGTCGTGATCAGGAGAATATTCCATCCGGTTTCCTCCTCCGCCTTCTCGATCTCCTGTTCCAGCTTATCGATCTCGTAGTCGGGGATCAGCTCCGCGTCATCCCAGATCTTATCTGTTCTGGCTCCGAAAACCGATACCGGAAAAGCGACAATAATTAAAGTAAAAATTAATATAATATTTATCCGAATCAGGGTTCTCATTTTTTCTTTCATATGAGCCACCCCCCTAACAAAAAGAGCAAGAGAAGAACGATCGAGATCACCGCCGCGAACAAAAGTACCTTCGGTTCGCTGACAGGAAAGTCACCGATGACCTTTCCGGTCTGCGCATTCATGGAATAGAAGTAGACTTTGTTCTTTTTCCCGGGATACGTCATGGTCCAGATTGGCAGAAGCACGTATTTCAGGTCGACTTCCTCTTTTGTATAATTTGAATTAAATTTAGTCACGCTTGAATAACCCTTCATACTGTCCTTCAGCATGCTGTCAGAAGCAGAACGAAGGTCTGTTCTGGCCCGTTCTTCCATGGGTTCGCGTTCGATGTCCCGTTTCTCCGCCTGAAAACCGGTCAGATACCCATAAGAGAAGGGTTTCATCGCCTTGAAGTCATAGGGCTGCACGCCCTCGGCCAGGATCTGATTGGTCTTGGAAAGAGCGATCCCGAGCCAGTTTTT
>JAEESA010000190.1 GCA_016286115.1 Lachnospiraceae bacterium | reverse complement strand
CCCGCCGAGACCGAGGGGCCGCGCGCGTCCAGTGGACGCGCTCTTGCGGCGGACCGGAGCGGAGCGGAGACCGAATCCCTTCGGTTCCATAACAGAAAAGATCGGGCTTTAGCCCGGTCTTTTCTAATATAAAACAAAAGTTCGCAACCCAGAGGACCGCGGACGTCCGGTGTCCTTAAAAATTAACAAAGGCTTAACGTCAGGAGTATGGACAGCATACCAAAATCAAGGTATGATGATAACTGTTCAGGTCAGCCGCAAACACTTGCTGTTTGCGGCGTACAAAAGAAGCTTCATTTTAGGAGAAACGCCTTTGTCAATGTCAATCAGCGGGGCATACAGCCCATATGCAGCATATAACTATTCCCCTCCGCAGCCGCCGGATTTTTCGGACATCTCCGATGAGGGAATGGATTTTGGCGTGGAGGATATGGTGCCTGCGGATCAAGTGGCACAGGTGCTGCCTGTTCAAAATCAGGAGCAAATGGCAGCTGTGCAGCCGACAGAGAATGCCAGAGGAAGCGACCAGGACAGCTTTCGAAGGGAGCACTCTACGACACAGCGGGATCTCAGGGAAATCCAGGCTGTGATGATGGGATTTTCCACGAAACGTGCCTTAGAACTTCAAAACGGATTCATAGCAAGCGAAATTTAAAATTTCGCTTGCTATAATGCTCCGCAAGGATGCGCACGGATTTTGTACGGAAATATGCTGCTTTCAGCAGCCAAAATCCGGCGCAGTAAACGCCAAAACGAAAAGAGTTTTGTCGTTTACTATTAACAGAAGCCTCCGTACCCGTTACGGAGGTTTTTTACCGCGATAACAACAGGATTGGAGGCCTGGGATGATTTATATTTTGGAAGATGATAAAAATATCCGAAAGCTGCTGCAGTATTCGCTTTCTCACGAAGGTTTTGAAACGAAGGAATTTTCGGAAGCAAAATCTTTCTATGAAGAGGTGTCTCGCCGGGTGCCCTCCCTGGTGCTTCTGGATGTTATGCTGCCGGGAGAAGATGGTTTTACGGTATTAAAGAAGATCAGAGAGGATCAAAAGCTTCAAAGGCTTCCGGTCATCATGCTGACGGCAAAGACCAGCGAAATAGACAAGCTGCAGGGATTAAACAGCGGCGCTGACGATTATGTGACAAAACCCTTCCGTGTTGCGGAGCTGACGGCTCGAATCCGCGCGGTTTTGAGACGCTGTGAGGACATAGAGGGAAAAAACAGGTATCAATATGGATCTATGACGGTGGATGATGAAAAACATCTGGTGACGTTGGAAGGCAGCCCGGTTTCTCTGTCGCAGAAGGAGTACGGAGTTTTACGGATGCTGCTTCGCGCAAAAGGGAAGGTATGCACCAGAGAGGAGCTTCTTGCCGAGGTGTGGGGTGAAAACTACGGAGAGTCAAGAACCCTGGATGTCCATATCAGAAAGCTCAGGATGAAGCTCCTTTCCATCGGGGATCGGATAGAGACGGTAAAGGGAGTGGGTTATCGGCTGGCGGAGGAATGATATGAAACGCAGGATCTTTTATTCTTCTCTTTTGGTCACAACCCTGACGGCTCTGATCACAATTCTGTTGGTTTTGTTTATTTTCTTTCCGTTTATGGAAACGGAGCTGCTGCAGGAAATGCAAAAAGAGGTGGATCTGATCGAGGAGGGAATGGACGGGTCAGATCCCGCTTTTCTCGCGAAGGTCGCGGACAAGGACAGACGCCTTTCTCTGATTGATAAGGAGGGGAATGTGCTGTTTGACAGTGATTCCGATGTGGAATCGCTGGATAATCACGCGGACAGAGAGGAAATCCTTCAGGCGGAAAAGAATGTCAGCGGAAGCAGCATCCGCTTTTCCAGGACTTTGACGGTTCGAACCATCAACTATGCCAAAAAGCTGAAGGATGGTAATTTTTTACGCATGACGATCAGCCAGAACTATGTGATTACCCTGCTTGCATGGCTCTTTCCTCCCATCGCCATCATCATAGCAGTGGCCGTATTTCTCTCTGTGCTTATTTCCGCAAAGGTTTCGAACAGCATTTTAAAGCCTCTTTACGAGCTGGATTTGGAGCATCCCGAGGAAAACGAGATCTATGAAGAGATCAGGCCGCTGACCGAAAGGATTGTGGATCAGAACCGAAGGATCAAGGAAAAAATCTATATGGAGATGGATCAGAAGTCAAAAAAACGCCATGAATTTACGACGAACCTGACCCATGAATTAAAGACTCCCCTCACCTCGATCTCGGGCTTTGCGGAACTGATGATGAATGAGAAGGTGGATGAGGACACGGTAAAAGATTTTTCAAGATCCATTTATGACGAAGCAGGCCGTCTGATCCATTTAGTAGGCGACATCATAAAGGTCGGGGAGCTGGATGAAAAAAGAGGCAGCTATGATTTTCGGCCGGTCGATCTGAAAGCGGTCGCGGAGGATGTATGCAAGCGGCTGGAGATGACAGCGTCAAAACGGAATATCAGGGTGGAAACGCCAAAGGACCCGGCAAAAATCAATGGCGTGGAAAACATCCTCTATGAGATGATCTATAATCTTTGCGACAACGCCATTAAATACAACAAAGAGGGCGGAATGGTCAGAGTAAGTGTTTTCTCGGATCAACAGAACGCGAAAATTACGGTGGAAGACAGTGGGATTGGAATTCCTAAGGAGGAGCAGTCCCGTATTTTTGACCGGTTTTACAGAGTGGATAAAAGCCATTCCAGGGAGCTGGGAGGAACCGGTCTCGGGCTTTCCATCGTCCGGCAGGGAGCGGATCTTCATGGTGCGGAGATTCAGATAGACAGCAGCGAAGGCAAGGGGACTGCGGTCACACTGATCTTTTCAAACAGCAAAAATTCCGATTTTGAGAAAGCGGCGGAGGAAGGGTAAATGGAGCTGCAGAATATAACCGGAGTGATCGGAGGACTGGCTTTCTTCCTTTTTGGAATGACGGTTCTTTCCTCCGGACTAAAAAACGTAACGGGCGACAAGCTAGAAAAAGTGCTGCAGAAAATGACAGATCACCCCTTGAAGGGGCTGATTTTAGGAGCGGTTATCACGATAGCGATGCAGTCCTCGTCGGCTTTGACGGTTATGCTGGTCGGACTCGTAAATTCCGGTATCATGACACTTTCCCAGACAGTGGGCGTTATCATGGGATCGAACATCGGCACGACCCTCACTGCGTGGATTTTGAGTCTGAGCGGCGTAAAAACGGATAATGTGATCTTGTCTCTGATGAAGCCGGAGCATTTCGCGCCGATTCTGGCGCTGTGCGGGGTGATTCTGCTGATGGCGGCGAAGAAAAAGAAGCTGCGGGAGCTCGGCTTTGTGCTGGTCGGCTTTGCCGTGCTGATGCAGGGAATGGAAATGATGTCGAATTCCCTGGCGCCTCTTGCCGAAATGCCGGAGTTTGCGAATCTTTTGACCGCATTCTCAAATCCGCTACTTGGGGTTTTGATCGGGATGCTATTTACAGGGGTCATACAGTCATCGGCCGCTTCCGTCGGCGTTTTGCAGTCCTTAAGTCTGACCGGCCAGGTTTCCTATGGCGTAGCCATCCCCATTATTATGGGCCAGAACATCGGGACCTGTGTTACGGCCCTTATTTCTTCGATCGGCGTAAGCAAAAACGCGAAACGGGTTTCGGTGATCCATGTGAGCTTTAATGTGATCGGAACGTTGATAGGTCTTGGAATCTATTTCCTGTGCAAATGGGGATTTCGGCTGGCGCTTCTGGACGAAATGATCACGCCCTTCGCGATCGCTCTGTTCCACTCCATTTTCAATGTTGCCACGACATTGATCCTTTTGCCGTTTTCCAAAATTCTGGTTCGCATCGCGGAAAGGATCATAAAGGAGGATGGTGCCGGGAAGGCGTTTCTGGATGACAGACTGCTTCTGTCGCCGGCTTTTGCGGCCGCGGAATGCAGAAGGAAGACCTGCGTCATTCTCGAAAAAGCAGGCAGCAGCTTTTGTATGGCAATGGATTTGCAGAAAGACAGCGATTCGAATCTCCGGGAACAGCTGAATCAGTCGGAAGAGGAGGTGGACGAAATGGTGGCAGTCTGCAACCGCTTCCTGGTCCGTCTGTCGGAAGAGGATGTTTCCTCCAAAGAGAGCTCGATGATCGCCGATATGATCCATAATCTCGGGGATATGGAAAGAATCAGCGATTATTCTCTGGCTCTGTCCGGGGCGGTCAGAAAAATGCATAAAAACGAGGCTTCGGATCATGAGAGGGTAAAAGAGATCCTGGAGCCCATCAACAGAAAGCTGGGAGAGATTCTTCTGTCCCTGACGAAAACCTATGAGAACCAGGAGCAGGAAACGGCGAATGACCTTTTGGTGGAAGCGGCGAATCTGGTGACCCAGATCAAGAGAATCAAAAAGAAAAACCTTCGCATGCTCAGAGAACGAAAGGTACGGGCAGAGAGCAGCGTTTATTTATCGGATTATCTGACGATCTGCCGCCGTGTATCGGAACACTGCGCGAATATAGCGGAATCCCTGTGTGTCAGGGACGTCCTGCCGGGAGGGACTCTTCCAGGGCCTGCGGCGGCTCGCTAAGAAGCAGCTAAGAAAAGGCGCTTCTTTGTTAACCTGAAAGTCGTACAATAGTTACTCAAAACCTTATTTCGCTCCCTGATTGGAGCGCCGCACCTTGAAAATATCGCGGTTTTTCAGCGTCTTGCGCTTGCTATTTATTTGAGTATATATTATAATATTGTTAGAATTAATATGCACCCAAATAAAGGAGGCCTTTATGCCGGCAAAACCATCTGGCGAGATCAAAACCAAGATCATTCCCGTTCCGCAAAAGAACGGAGACATCTACCTTATGGAGCGTAAAACCCAGTATGATCCGGTTAAGAAATACAACCGGGTCATCAGCAGCAAGCTGGTGTCCAAAATTCCAAAAGGTGAAAAAGATCCAGTGCCTACCAGACCAAAAGCGCCTAAAGGACATAAATCTGAACCAAAGTCAGGAAAGTTATCCGCCTCCAGGATACGTGTCGGGATGATGGATATCGTTGACCACATCGGAACTGTATCCGGAATAGATGCGGCAGTCTATGCTTCCACTGATCTTGGGACAGCTCAGAAGATCATATCCATAGCCCGGTACCTTTTTGCGAGCAATGGCCAAACCCTCCCGGGGATACAGACCTGGCAGTTTACACATCCGTTGCCCTATGCAAGCGGTATATCCGAGGATATATACCATGACCTGTTTAACCGGATAGGCCCTGATGAGAGTCTTCAGCAGAACTTCTTTAAGGAACGCTGTTCGCTGCTTGAGGGTAATGATGCAATAGCTTACGATTCAACAACCATCTCCACGTATTCGGAGAACCAGATAGATGCCCGTTACGGATTCAACAAGTCCAAAGATGGATTGAAAACAATTAAACTGCTTACGCTTTACTCGATCAACTCCAGACAGCCGATCGCGTTTACAAAACAGCCCGGGAACCTGTCTGATGTTACGGCCATAGAGAATGCGCTCAATCAGCTCAGTGCTCTCGGGGTAACTGATGCTGAGATAGTAACAGATAATGGCTACTACTCTGAACCAAATCTGTCCGAAATGCTCCAGCGAGGATTTGACTTTGTCACTTTGGCAAAGACTAATCTTACATGGATACGCCCGGAGATAGATAAGCACATGGACGATCTCAGTACGATACAGAGTGTCTGCCCGTTTGATATAACCACGCACGGCATAACAGTCATGCTCATGCATGAGTTTGACAAGGTTCGTAAATATGCCAATCATAAGACCGGCGCAGAAAAAGGATCTACCGAAACATTCAAGAGGCGGATCTATCTGCATATATATTTCAATGCAACACGCCAATCTGAAGACAGGGTGGCATTTGAAAACGATCTGTATGAACTCAAGTCCCTTATTGAGAATGGAACTCCTGTAAATGAGTTACCGGAGAACTCACAGAACAAGGTTGAAAAATATATGAAGCTGCGCACCTGGGGTAACAAGACTACAGTCACATTTAAGGATAAAGCCTGCCAGGGTGCCTATAAATACCACGGTTACTTCTGCATAGTCTCTAACAAGGAGAAAGATTGCTTTGAAGCCTTACGAAAATATCGTAGCAGAGAGACAATAGAGTCTTTCTTTGAATCCGATAAGCAGCGTGCTGATGGCGCCCGCACACGAGTATGGGGATCGGATACCTTGCGAGGCCGCATGTTTGTTCAGTTCGTTGCACTGTGCTACTATGAATACTTCAGCAATCAGTTGCGGCTCATGAAGCCCACCCTCGGGTTGAGGGATGGAAATCTCACACAGCGGGAACTTGAGGTTGAAGATAAATTGAAGAGTTGGATGAACAACACTCCTGTATATCTTCAGTTGCAATGGTTCGATACCGTAGAGGAAGTAAAGATATCCTCTGAGCTACGCTCAAAACGATGGAACACGGAGGTGACCGAAAGGGATCGGCTCTACCTTACTAAACTGGGTATAGATCTGCCATAATCGTTTTGAGTGTGTATTACACAACTTTTAGGCTGATATGGCATCTCCAGTTCCCTGTCCACGGAATACATCCATTTCAGCGCAAACTCCATCGCGCGTCGGCTATTGATAATGCTGGCCTCCGGATCCATAAGGATGATC
>JAEESA010000189.1 GCA_016286115.1 Lachnospiraceae bacterium | reverse complement strand
ATAGTTTTCTATTTGTGATGAAAAACAAAGAAGGAGAAGTATGAAAATGGCCGGACAGGATGAAGAACGCACCATACTGTTGGATGAACCGGAGACGGATGAAACTGAATATATGGGCTTACCGAGGGAAAGAATTGCAGAAAACGAAGGAAAAAGTGAAGAACTTCGGTCGGACGACAGCGATGAACCAAGATACCTGCGTCCGGGTACGATCCTTAACAGGTCTTACCGTGTGGTTCGAGTTGTCGGGGCCGGAGGCTTTGGCATTACTTATGAAGCCGATGATCTGAACTTAAAGCGTAAAGTGGCAATTAAAGAATATATGCCAGGGGAGCTTTCCGCCCGGGTTGCCGGAGCCAGAAAAATAACCGCGTACGGAGGGGAAAAAGGGAAGCTTTACCGCGACGGACTGCAGAAGTTTTTTGAGGAAGGAAAAAGGCTGGCGAAGCTGCAGGAAGTGTCTGGTATTGTGCAGATTTTCGACTGCTTTGAAGAAAATGAAACCGCATACATCGTTATGGAATATTTGGAGGGCGAAACTCTGTCTGAAAGATTGAAGCGAGAGGGAAAGCTGCCGGCGGAAGAAGCGGTCAATATCATGCTTCCTGTTTTGGACGCATTGAGCGTTGTTCATGGGGAAAACATCATACATCGTGACATTGCGCCCAACAATATCTTCCTTTGCGGGAACGGGCAGGTGAAGCTTTTGGACTTTGGAGCGGCGCGTACGGTGATGAGCGACCGCAGCGACAGTCTGACGGTGGTCTTTAAGCAGGGATATACGGCGGAAGAGCAGTATTTAAGCCATGGGAATCAGGGCCCGTGGACAGATGTATATGCCTGCGGCGCAACGCTGTATCGTATGATTACGGGAGAAATTCCGGAGGGCGCTATGGAACGGCGGGCGAAAGATACGTTGGTCTTTCCATCAAAAACCGGAGCCTCGGTCCCGGCCAACGTGGACAACGCTGTTATGAATGCTCTGAATCTTGATACGGATAAAAGAACACAGTCCGCGGAGCAGCTTAAGGCGGAACTGCTGGGGTCGGTGCAGGTAAAAAATGGGTTTGTCCGTTCCTCTGAAAAATCCCCTTTCCGTATACCGGTCTGGCTGTGGATAGTGGGAGGAATTGTCTGCGTGGTGCTTGTGCTTTTCCTTGTGTTAAGCGTAAAGTACGGATCCGGTGTCTATAAGATCATAACGGGCGGGCAACTGATCCTTGCCGAAGGAGAGACCCGGGTTCTAAACGTGGTGAACATGGATGAGGAGCAGGCGAAGAAAAAACTGACGTCGGCAGGTCTTGAACTGGAAGTGACGGAATATAAGTTCAATAATCGCGTGAACGCAGGACGGATCATCAGTCAGAAAGAGGAAAGCGGAAGCGTTGTGGAGAAAGGATCTGCCGTGCATGTGGAAGTGAGCCGCGGTGCCGGCGAGGTTTCCACTCCGGAGCTGATCGGCAGAACTTCGGAAGATGCTGCGGCGGAGCTTTATGACCTGTGTCTGGAAACGGATGTTTCGGAGGAGCCTTCGGATGAACCGCCGGGGTATATCATCGCACAGGAACCTGCCGCGGGAACGGTACTGGAACAGGGACAGACGGTAAAGTACACCGTATCACAAGGGAGGGGCTTTGATCCGTCAGTATCATGGATAATGGAAGATGTCAGGGGAATGTCGTTTGAGGAAGCAAAGGCGCTGCTATTAAGCCATGGCATCTATACGCTGAAAACCGGAGAGGATTACAGTGAGGAATATGAAGAGGGGGCAGTGATAAGCCAGAATAGAGAGGCAGGAAAGGAGGTCTTTGGTGAAGAGATCACGGAAGTATCTGTGAGCAGAGGCAGAGACCCTGCTATTGTTCAGGCGGAACTTGAAGAAGAGAAGAAGAAAAAAGAGGCAGAAGAAAAGGCAGCCGCAGAGAAGGCGAAAGCAGAGAAAGAGGCCAGAGAAAAGGCTGAACAGGAGGCTGCTGCAAGGCGGGCAGAGGAAGAAGAAGCAAGAAGACAGGCGGAAGAAGAAGCGGCAAGGCAGGCGGAGGAAGAAGCTGCGAGGCGATCAGCACAACAGCAGACCGTACAGCAGCAGCCACAGCCGACTCCGCAGCAACCGGATGAGGATCAGGCCGCGCGGGAAGCAGAGGCAGCGGCAGAAGCAGCGGCCGCGCAGGCGGCAGCGGAAGCAGCGGCAGCAGAGGCGGCGGCCGCGCAGCAGGCAGCGCAGCCGGAAGAAACGATGGAAGGAAGAATTGGATATTAAAACGCAGTCAGGGAGGAAAACAATGAAAAAAACGAGAAGATTTTTGGCGGTTTTACTGTCGGTGAATATCCTGTTTGGGTGCCTTCAGGCGGATATTGCGGCGGCGGAAGAAACGGCGGTTTTGGCCCCGGAAAAGAGCACGGTGGAGGAAACATATGAACTGGTATCGGTGTCGGAGCTTATGCCGCTGATAATTCCAAACGGGACACAGCTTGTTGAAATTAAAAGGATGCTTCCGACATCAATCAAAGTGGAAATAAAGAATGCAGCGGGAGAAATAGAGAAAGAATATTTGGAGGTAGAATGGGGAGCAGGCAATTCTGATACCTACAGAGATATTATTTATGCGGAACAGGAGTTTTATTTTGATGGCACACTTATTCTCAGAGAGGATATAAAGAATCCCGACAATATTCCCCTCGATATTCGACAGGATGTGACCGTAAAGGCGAAAAGCGATGAGACAACAATGAAGAAGTATGAAATCGAGGGGGCGGAACAGATTGTGACCGTTCTGTTGAAGTATGATAACGCGATTTTCTATACTGGGAAAAAGATCACAGCCGGCAACTTAAATGCCGAGCTTAATCTGGAAAGCTTTTATTCCGACCTTGGCTTTACCAGAACCGGATTATCGCCGGAGGCTGTTTTTACGGTTAAGTATTTATACCCGCAAAAGGCAAAGGATGTTAAAAATGCTACGGACACAAAAGCATATTTTTATGCAAGTCTTGTTTTTAAGGAAAACTGGCGGAAGAGGGTCAAAGAGGATGGCTTGGACGACGCGTATATAGAAAAATGCGTGAACGCCTTAAATGACGCGATGAGTGAAAACCGCTGCTATTTTACGATCAGAAAGGTGTCTCTGGAGGGCGGGGATATTTCCAACCTTCGCTATGAAAAAGTGCAGGGAACAGGCAGGATAGTAAGAGTGTGGGATGTCGAAGTTACGCTGAAGGTAGATGGAGTACAAAGACAATATAAACTGAACAAAAAAGATTACGAGTTTAGCTACAAGAAGATTAAAGAGGACGTATATACGCTTTACCTGAAGGGTAAAGAGAAAAATTTTACGGGAATACTGGAAAAGAAGAAAGTGCGTATGCCTTAGCGGAGGAGATGCCTGCAATATGGGAATAAAGATCAGAAAAAAAGGGTATCTTACCTATGTGCAGATCGGTTTTTTGAAAGGAACCGCTTTCGATGAAGCGGAAGTGAGGAGGCTTGAAAAGGAAAGGCTTCCGGGGTTCTTCCGGATATGTGGACGGAAGGATAATACGATCATTTATGAGAGCCCCAGATCTGCTACGCTGAAAGAACAATTGAAACGTTCGGTCAGGAAAAAGGATTTCTTTATAATTCTGGAGCAGATTGCCCGTATGTCAAAAATTGCGGATGACGCTTCTCTTCATCCAGAAAAACTGATATTTGATATCAATTATATTTTTTATAACGAAAGTACGAAAGAAATGTATTTTCTGTATTATCCGATCGCGTCGGGATATGTCGAGGGGAGTGCGGAGCAGGCTATAGAAAAGGTCATTTATCTGGCTAAGCCGGATACGGAAGAAGATACAGACTACATTTCCCGATTCGCACGTTTTTTTAATGGGTTGCCGGTATATGACCCGGAGGAGATAGAAGCCTACATTTTCAGGGAAGCTCCGGAGAGTCTGGAACTGATAAAAGGAAATACATCTCCATGCGATCAGAAAGAAGCACTTTCTTTGGAAAATGATCGTAATCCGGAAGATCGGACCAGACACTTGAGCCAATCTGAACTTTCGCATTATCAGGGAAATTCGGATCGGGCAAATGCGTTTGAGGAATTACCGGGGGACGTGGAAGTTAAACGGGAGGGCGATTCCCTTTTTCAGGAGCTTGCCGATCAACCGAAGTACTTTACGGAAAACGCGGATGACGATACGGACAAAACGGTTTACCTGTTCCAAAACGATACGGAGGACAAAATACTGACGGTTCGCAGAGAAGCCACAGGAGATAAGGCTTCGGTACATAAAAATAGGCTGCATATCGGAAGAGGAAGTCATGCGGATCTTATAATCAAAGACAACAGAAAAGTCGGAAGAAGTCATGCAGACATTTTTTATGAAAACGGAAACTTCTATGTTGAAGACCAGAATTCACTGAATCATACATTTGTGAATGACAGAGTAATCCCCGCTTTGGAACCGGTACGACTGAACGACGGAGATATGCTGAAACTGGCTGACGAGATCTTTACGGTTATGATCTCTTCAATTTGATTATGCATCGAAAAAGCAGGAAGTAACGTGACAGTGGCGATCCTGGACGCGCAGGAGACAAGAGCGATTTTGATAAAACAACATATAGGCATTTGCTGCAAGGGATGGAAGGTGTGCGTTTATGATAATCCATTCGCGTTCGTTACGGCAGTTTATGATGAATGGAAGGGAGCAGTAGATCTTTTGATGATCCACCTTGCGGAGGAATGGGAGGATTCCATTCTTATGGGCAGAAACCTGCAGGATTTCTTCCCTCATATACGGCTGATCTTTTATTCGGAGGACTGCAGCTGTGCGGAAGCTATCTTTCAGGCGAGACCGAGCTTTTTTCTGAAGCTTCCCATGGACAGAGACCGTCTTGCAAAGGCACTCGAACGGGTGAACTCGGAAATGGATGAGGATGCCAGTGAAAGCCTTTCGTTCCGTTACAGGGGAAAATGTTTCAAACTCAGATACGCTTCCATACGATATATGGAAAGTGTTGGAAGAAAGATCATATTCCATTCGGATAAGGGAAGCTTTGAAACATATATGACAATGGACGATCTTACGCCAAAGCTGCCGGGGTATTTTATCCGATGTCACAGAAGTTATCTTGTCAATCAGCACAGGGTGACGCGCTGTGAGAATGGGAGGCTGTTCCTGAGTGGAGTGGACAGCGTGCCGGTGTCAAGATCCTATCAAAAGGAAGTGTTTAACAAAATAATCATGTAAAGGATAAATGGAAAATGCTGGTAACTCTTTATTGCGGCAACAAAATCTACAGAGTGAAGCTTCCCGGGCGGATCCAGGGCAAGTATTGGATGACAGATGATGAAGGACGGGCGAAAGGAAAGAAATTCTTCAGCATCGAGGCTGATACAGATGCGGAACACTGGATAATAAGAAAACAACGGACGATAGTTTGGCATAACGAGAAAAGCGAAGGGCAGGATTTCATACTCAGGGCCGGCTGTGTAGTACGGGTTTTTGTCACGGACCTTGGGGAAGGAATCCTTTTTACGGAGCCGGTAACGGAGAATCGCAGGATCTTTCGGAAATATGTGGTATCTGACGGAGCATATGTCTCTATAGGGCGGGATCGGACGAACAGTATTGTTTATGAGAATCAGTATGTCAGCGCACAGCATGCGGCGCTGGAATATTCGAATGGGAAATGGACAGTCCGGGATCTGAATTCGGGAAATGGAACGTATGTCAACAGGATAAGAACAGAACATGATTTTGACCTGAAACCCGGGGATGTGATCGAAATCATGGGACTCAGGATTATCGTCGGCCGTGGATTGATCGCATTGAATGATCCGGATGGAGAAGTCAGTATTAACGACAAAGGGCTAAGACCGTATCACCGTCCGGAACTGCGGGAAAGAGAGGAACCGGAACCGGAACAAAAAGAGTTCTTTTACCGCTCGCCCAGATTTCGCAAGGAGATCGAGCCACTGAAGCTTAAGGTGGATATGCCTACACAGAGAGAAGACAGAAATGAACAGCCGATCTTGCTGACGATAGGATCTGCATTGATTATGGGACTGGCATCTTTTTCGGTAGCAATTCTTTCTATGCTCAATTCTTTAAGTCAGGGCAGGGAACTTCTATCCGCACTTCCCACGATGATATCAGCCTCCGCAATGCTGGTGGGCGTGATTTTTATTCCGGTACTGCTGCGCAAAAGAGAAAGAAAAATGAGAGCCGAAAAGGAGGGCAATCGCAGAGACCGATACCTGAAATACATCGGACGGCTTCGGGATGAGATATCGAATGCGGGAAGGCAGCAGAAAGATTATCTCCTGTCAAATTATCCTTTGGTAACACAGTATGCAGCATCCGAAGAATTTTGGAAAAATCATTTGTGGGAACGGACAGAAGGTCAGCAGGATTTCCTTGAGCTGAGGCTCGGCGCCGGAAATACCGACATGGAAGCAGAGATCCAGTTTCCGGATGACCGTTTTTCCGTTGATGACGACATCATGAGGGATGAGCTTTTTGCGTTCCAGAAGGAGGAACGTCTCCTCATGGATGTACCGATACTGTTTTCTCTGCGAAAGGACAGAGTGCTTGGGATTATAGGAGAGCATTCAGGAGTGATACGGCTTTTACAGGGGCTCCTTCTTCAGATCATTTTGTTCC
>JAEESA010000188.1 GCA_016286115.1 Lachnospiraceae bacterium | reverse complement strand
GCGGATGAACTGCATAGCCAGTTTGATCGTATCAAAGGGGATCGTCTGCAGGATGTCAGGGGAAGAATAGCCGCTGCCGTAGTCATCCATCCATACCTTAAAGCCCAGTTCATGGAAGCGTTCCACCTGCTTCTGTATGTATTCGAGATCGTTCCCGACCACACTTTCCGTGATCTCGATCGTCAGCATCTCCGGGTCGAAACCGGCAGCATCCACGCGCTTTCGGATCTCTTCCACAACGTCGCAGGCTTCAAAATCGGAACGGGAGATATTGACAGAGCAGGGAACCAAAAACTGCCCGAAGTCTCTCATTGCTTTCAATTTTTCCAAAATCTGCTCCGCCACAAAAAGATCCAGTTTATAGATCAGCCCCGCTTCCTCAAGTACGGGGATGAAATCTCCGGGAGACATAAAACCCATCACAGGGTCGATCCAGCGGGCCAGCGCTTCCTCGTCGCAGACCCTGTTGTTGGCTGCGCGGATGATCGGCTGGTAATAGACCCGGATCCATTTTTCCCGGATCGCGCGGTCAATGTTTTCGATGATGTATTTCGCCAGCTCCGTCTTTTTCAGAAGCTCATCGCTGAAATAGAAATAACCGGAGGAATTGTTTTTTCGGATCTCATCGCTGGCCATTTTTGCCCGGTCACAGGCCACGCCGATCCCCACCTCTGTTTCCCGGCTTTTGTAAATGCCGATCCGGACAGGCAGGTTCTTCCCGTCATTCATCGTTTTGCTCTCTTCGAGCAAATGATCCAGCTTCTCTTCCAGCCCTTCTGCCTGGTCATAGGCCGCGAACCGGTCCCCCCCGATTCGGCAGCAGTTTTCATGGGAAAAGGTACGGATCAGGATCTGCGCCATGGCGATGATCAGCCGGTCCCCTTCCGCAAACCCGTAACGGAGATTAAACTCCCTCATCCCACAGAAATCGAAATACAGGGCTACCGCCTCACCGCCATTTTCCTGAATGGTCTTCCTGCCGGCCTCTGCCAGCTCAAAGAAATAGTTCAGACCCGGGAGCCCGGTGATCGGATCAAAATGTCCCTTAAGATTTTGTATGCTTTTTCGAAATTCGCTTTGGATCGACTTTTCAAAGTCTTCCCCGAACTCCGCCTCGCTGCCTTCGTCCATGTATGTGACGACAGCCAGCCTCACTCCGGTATCGGTATAGGTGTGCTTTCCATGGGAGCGGACCACCCGGTATTCTCCGCGCGCTTTAGACCGATAGACACAGTTCAGCTCCCCGCCCTCCGTCGCAAAGCGCACCGCCGCATCCGCGATCCTTGCCGCATCATCCGGATGGGCATCCCGGTACATATTCGTGTCCATAAGCGCATATGCCTCTGCTCTGTCCGGCAGGTCAAAAAGATCAAGAAAACCCTGTGACAGCGCGATCGTAACCACGCGGTTGTCTATGAACTGATATACGGCAAGAGCGATACAGCTGTTTTCGATCAGTTTCAGTTCTGCATCACTATATCGATACTTCTCCATACAGCCTCCAAAAGCGGATGGTGTCCCCACAATACCCGCAAGTATAAAAGGGCATAAAAAGATAAGTTTATTGTAACAAAAAATGGTGGGTTTTTGCAAGAAAGTTTGTCAACACATTTCCCAAAAATATGCTATGATACAAAAAAATTAAGGAGAACCATCCCATGAGAAAAAATATGAAAGCTTTTGTCGCCGGACTGGTGGCCTTAACCCTTGCGCTTCCCACGCTTTCCGGCTGCGCAAAGAAAGCGGAAGCTCCTGCTGAACCCGCGCCGGCTTCGGAAGCCGCGGAACCGGTACAGGAAGCGGCTGCGCCGGAACCGACGGAGGTCGAGGAAGAAACCGAAACGGAAGTGATCGAGGAAACAGAAACGGAGCCGGCGGAGGAAGCGGATCCTCTGTACGCGGAAATGGCGGACTGGATGTTTGCGTTCACCAGCGGCGCCGGCGCCTGGAGCACGACGATCGAGGTGGAACCGGACGGGTCCTTCGTCGGGCTTTACGAAGACGCCAACATGGGGGAAACCGGAGACGATTATCCGAACGGAACCGTTTATGAGTCCAAGTTCAGCGGACAGTTTACGGACTATACGAAGATCTCCCCCTGTGTCTATGAGGTGAACTTCGGTGAGCTCAATTACGAAAAAGAACCGGAGACGGAGGAGGTCGTTGATGAAACGCTCTACAAATATTCTCCGGCTTACGGTCTTCAGAACACAAACAGCCTGATCGTATATCTGCCGGGAACTCCTTACGTAGAGCTTCCGGAAGAATATCTGGACTGGGTCAGCTTCATGAATTTCACCGCTTATGTGGACGAAGAGGTATATGAAGACACCCCGAAGTGGCTGCCCTTCTGCGGCTTATATAATTCCACCGAGGAGGAAGGTTTCTTCTCCACTCCGCTGACCAAGGACAATAAATATTTTCTGGTAAATAAAGCCACATTCCCCGGTTTTACGAATGAGAGCCTCGAATACAGTGAAGACGGCACGTACCGTTCGGAAGACGTGTCCGATGACGGCTTTGTAAGGATCATCAATCTGTGCTTCAAGGACGACGGAGCGCACTCTCTGTATGATGATGAAGACGCTTTCGCGGAGTACTGTATTGAAAATCTCCTCGGGGTCGACGCGATAGAGGAGGACAACCTTTATGTTCAGGGATCGGACGATCTGGAATACGGCGCGGGAAGGGACATTTATATCGACGGGCAGCAGGGGCTTGAGGTGAGCTGGACCGGAGACGACCCGGACACTTACTGGACCGCAAAGGTGATGCAAAAGAGAAACTACGATATGGATACGGCGTATGATTATGTCTACGCGATCTGCCGTAACACAGATGCCTTTATGACCGGCGAAGCAGCGAATTTCCTGCTGCGTTCCCTCACGTTCTCCGGCGTACCGGATCATCTTTCGTCGGAATCAAAAGACCGGGCCGAGCAGTGCATTACGGCGATGGTCCTTCCGGGACCGGGAACGACGATCCTGGCGGACGAAACCCTGCAGGTGAGCGCCGATGACACAGAGCTTCTGGAAGAATACGGCGTGGATGAAGACGATATCACAAACGACTACGCTCTGGTCGGAAACGACGGTTCGTATGATGAATATGCGCTCGCCGACAATTGCCCCATCTATCTGCAGTACCCGCATGACTACTTCATGGCGCCGATTCCTTTGGACCGGTATACCGCAGAGGTGGGCACCGAAGATCCCCGTTTCATGGTGCTCTATCTGGATGCGGACGAAAGGGTGATCTTTGCTTACGAACCCTATCGCCCGTAAACATTACGAAAAAAATTTCAGGAGGAAATGATGAAAACAAAAAAGCTTTTTGCTGCTCTGCTTATTTGCGCGATACCGTTCACCGCAGCCGCCTGCGGCGCAAAGGCCCGGGCAACTGACGCAGTCGCTGCCACAGAAGCCGCGGGAACTGCTGCCGACGGTGATGAAACCTACAAGAGCGAGGACGGCTGGTCGGTGAGATATGACCCCTCCCTCTTCAGCGTAAATGAACTTGACGATCACACCGTTTCCTTCGTATATTCCGGAGAATCCGCCGGCGCCAACATGGTTGAGATCAGTTATGTTCCGGATAAACAGCCGGAAGAGGCGATGGCCGTGATCACCGATTTCTGGGGAAATGATGAGATCGTGAAAAGAAGCGAGGGCTTTTTCCCGGGCACCGAGGATCAGTGGGGATATTTCAGAACGACATCGGCCGCCGACAACGGCTCCGGCCTGTCGCAGACCCTGATCGGCGGCGAGTATAACGGCGGCGCCTTAATGTTTGAGATCACCGCCCACAATTCCGGTGATGACGAAAAGGACATGCAGATGTCGGATTATCTTGCGGGGATCGTCGATTCGGTCCAATATGAGAATTTCAAGCCTCAGACCATGTATTCCTACTATCCCGGAACCTACACGATGACCGATGAAGAAACCGGAGAAACCTCCACCATCATATTAAACGACGGCCATAAGGGAACTCTGGATTTCCAGGACAAGATCGATGTTTATTGGGGCTCCGCAACTCTCATCCCGCTGAACGGCGGTGAAGAGATGGAGTTCACCATCGAGGGGGACGATCTCATGCTGAAGCAGGGGAAGGATTGGATCACATTTTCAAAATCATGATTTTTTTACACAGGCCTAAACATAGAAAACCCGGCAGTTCACACACTGCCGGGCTTTTTTTGAATCATTCCGGGCAGGCCCGGACATCACTTCAAATTCCTGTTGATCTCCGTGATCAGTTCCTCCGTCGTAAAGGGCTTCGGCACATTCCCGTTCATGCCGGCGTTAAGCGCGTTCTCAATATCGGATTCAAAGGCGTTTGCCGTCATCGCGATGATCGGGATCGAAGAGAGAGCATTGTCTTCCAGCGCGCGGATCCTTCTGGTCGCCTCCATCCCGTCCATGACCGGCATCTTGACATCCATCAGGATCAGGTCGATCTCACCCGGCGCGGAATTCTTCACCTTTTCGATCGCATCGATCCCGCTCTCGGTCGTCTCTACTGAAAACCCGAATTTTTCAAGCCGGCGTTTCGCAAGGATCAGATTGATCAGCGTGTCATCCACAACAAGGATCGTCTTTCCGCTGTAGTCCTTATGCATGGCTTCCTCAACCGCCTTGTCGGAAGAAGCGCCGCCCACGTTCGCCGGAGTAAGCGGCAATTTGATAATGAATTCACTGCCCTCTCCCGGTTTGCTCTTAAGGTCGATGGTTCCGTGCATCATGTTCACGATGTTCTGCACGATGACCATACCGAGACCCGTCCCCTGGGTCTCGCGGACCGTCTCCGTATCTTCCCGCGCATAGGCGTCCCAGATATGCTTGCAGAACTCCTCGGACATGCCGATCCCCGTGTCTTTGACCCGGATCTCATAGGTCAGCGCATCCCCGCGTTCTAAGAGCTTTGCCGTCAGGAACACGCTGCCGCCCTCCTGCGTGTATTTATAGGCGTTGGAAAGAAGGTTTAACATGACCTGGTCAAAACGGAGCTTGTCGCATTCGACCATGTCCTCCCCGCAGCCTTCCAGATCAACGATAAACTTCAGCTTGTTGTCATCCATCTTTACACGGATCATATCCGCGCATTCCTGGAGGAGTTTTTTCAGGACGACCGGTGCGGTGGAAAGCTCCATCTTTCCGCTTTCGATCCGGCCCATATCCAAAATGTCGTTGATCAGCCGGAGCAGATGATCCCCGGCGGTATCGATCTTTGCAAGGTAATCCTTGACAAGGTCCCTGTTGTCGAGATCCTCCATGGCGAGCTTGCTGAAGCCCATGATCGCGTTCATCGGCGTCTTGATATCATGCGATACGTTCGCGAAGAATTCCGTTTTGGCACGGCTCGCGCTGTTTGCCTCGTCCACGGCGGTCAGCAGCATCTTCTGCCGGTCTTCGAGTTCCTTCTTCTGCGACGCGATCAGCCGGTCCGCGTCCATCTTCTGCGCGCGCAGATCATCAATGACCGACACCATGACAAGCAGCCGGTCGACGCCGAGAGTCCCCCTCTCGATCACCTGGTATTCGATCCGGATCCACTTCTCCGAAGCCTCATCCTTATAGACAAACTCTCTCTTTTCCGAGTCCCTAAAGAGCTCGGTACGAATGCGCATGACATCGCTCAAAAGGTCCTTCTGATCCCCCGCCGCTTCCTCGAGTTTTGCCTCCATGTATTCCAGAAGATCACGGCAGTCCGCATTTTCCTGCAGATCCATCGTGTTGTCCTGCTTGACGATCTTCACTGTGTCGCTTACAAAATCCATAAGGTAAATGCAGCGGTATTCTTCCGCCAGCGTCGCGATGATCTGATTGTCCAGCTTGATATGACCAAGCTCGGTCTCGGAGATCAGCGTTGCGGAGCCGAAGGCCTTTACCGGCTTGCCGTTTTCATCAAAGGTGGTCGTGTACTTTACACGGAACGGCACTCTCCCGACCGTGAGCGGGATATCCGCTTCGATCTCCGGGATCCCCTCGTCGACCTTATGCATCATATCCCGATACATATCCGCATAATCCGGCGGGAAGATCCCCATTTCGATCAAAGGCTCCGGATAGTTCTGCACCAGCGCGGGAACCCCGAGGTCGCGCATGCAGCGGTAGCACGGCCGCATTTCCTTTGCCGCGATATTGTATTCCCAGTTATAGATATTGATCTGCTCGCTGGCCTGTTTGTATCTGGACTCTGCATCCTCCAGCGTGATCAGCGTCCGTTTCTCATTGGAAATGTTTCTGACGGATTCATAAACATAGGATTCTTCGGGCGTTTTTTCGATCAGGAGGAGCCTGCTCTTCATGCACACCTTGTCAAATCCGCAGCAATCGGAGAACACCGACCGCCAGGTTTCCACGAACTGTTCCTCCCCGGTGTCCACGCAGTTTTGAACCGCTTCGAAAAAGAGCTTCATATTCTCTTCGTCAAAGCTCTTTTTCATATCCGCCTGGAGGAAATCCTCTTCCGCAACATTCATCCATAATTCCGGAAGATACTCCTGGTTGACCGCGCCGATACTGACTTTTCCGTCCTTATACAAAAGGATCGCCGCCGGTTCTGAAAATCTGCTGTTAATGATCTCTTCGTATTTCATGGGTTCATTCTCCAATTTCTCATGAATAATATCCATAATTGTTGGTATTATAACACAA
>JAEESA010000187.1 GCA_016286115.1 Lachnospiraceae bacterium | reverse complement strand
AAGGTAGTTCCCTCTTATCTGTTGTCTCCGGTTTTGGTCACAAAAGACAATATGGAAGAGATGCTGTCGAAATACGGCCAGACGGAAACAGAGAATAAATAACTGAAAAAAAGATATGACCGGGCGGGGCATGCGCTGCTTCGCCCGGTATTTACGCATGGAAAACAAAGAATGGAGGCAGTTTTTTGTCTGAACATATTCTGGAAATGAAAAATATGGGAGAACCGCTGAAGGGAGCGGATCTTACCGTTGAAAAGGGAGAGATCCACGCTCTTTTAGGGGAAAGCGGTTCACTCGGCTCGGATCTTATCCGTATCGCGTGCGGGATGCTGCCTTATGGAAAGTATTCTGGAGAGGTAAGGTTTGAGGGGCGTGAATGCCGGTTCAAAAGCCTCAAAGATGCCGAAAACGAGGGGATCGTGGTCATCAGCAGAGATTCGGCTCTGATCCCGGAGCTTACGATCGCGGAAAACCTCTTTCTCGGAAATGAACAGAAGAAAGCCTTAGGGGTGATCGACTGGAAAAAGACCTATGAAAGAGCCCGGGAAGAGATCAAAAAAACGGGTCTGCGGGAAGGTGCCGGGATCAAGGCGAAGGACCTTGCGCGGAGCAAGAGAAAGCTCGTGGAGGCAGCGCGGGCGCTGGCTAAGGAGCCGAAGCTTCTGATCCTGGAGGAAACGCTCTCGTTTCTGGATGAGCCGGATCAAAAAAGGATCGTGGAAATCCTTGCCGAACATAAAAGAAACGGCGGATCGTCATTGTTCTTTACTTCCGATACAGCCCTGGCGATCGCTTATGCGGACCGGATCACGGTAATCAGGGACGGCCGGACGGTGGAAACGCTTGATAACAGCGGCCGTGATGCAAATGAAAAGAAGCTGGTGAAGGCCATGACCGGAAAAGAGGAGTCGTTCCGGTTTCCTGCGAGAGAACACAATATCGGCAGAAAGGTCCTCTTTCAGACGGAGAACAAGACCGTTTACGATCCCGAACAACCGGGGCGGATCCTGGCCAAGGATCTTTCCATGGAGGTTCATCAGGGAGAGGTTACCGGGTTTTACGGCTTAAAGGGCTCCGGGAAGTCCGAGATCATGATGTCGCTCCTCGGAAGCGAAGATATGGCGTATGTTTTTTCGAAGGATAACTTTGAACAGTGGCTTTCCAGGCCGGAGATCAATATTTTGATCCTGGATGAGCCGGCGCGGGAAGCGACAAGCGCGGAACGATATGATATATACGGATGCATCAATAAATTGACGACGCAGGAGAAGGCGCAGATTTTGGTGTCTTCCGATCTGTCAGAGCTGCTCGGAATGTGCGATACGGTATATGTGATGAAAGGGGATCAACCCGTGGGGTGCTTTAATACGGAAGAAACAACCCGGGAAAAGATCACCAGCGCGATCCGGTCGGCAGGCGGCAGAAAGTGAGGAAAAACGAGAATGAAAGCAGCGAATTTTATGAAAAAGAATATGATGAGCTTTATCATGATCATTTTATTCGTTATCTTTGCGATATTGACGGGGGGAAGGCTGATCTCCGGCCAGAGCATGACCGAACTGGTTCTGCAGAATGCGCATATCCCGATCCTGGCAGCAGGAATGACGCTTTGTGTCGTGGTTGGCGGCATCGATCTTTCCGTCGGAAGCACGGTATGTTTGTCGGCGGCAGTGGCGGCAGCCCTTTTAGGGAACGGATATCCGGCGATACTGGCTGTTATCGTTCCGCTTCTTCTGGCAGCAGTGATCGGGATCTGGCAGGGCTGGCTGATCGGGTTTTTGCGCATACCGGCCGTTTTATGCACACTTGCCGGAATGTTCCTCTATCGGAGCCTGGCAAGTATGGTTTTGGGATCCGGCGAGATCGTGGTTTCGGATGAGGCCTTTCGAAATCTCTTCACCTTTAATATTCCGCTCTATAAGGCGGCGATCGTGATCGCGGCGATCGTGTCGGTCGTGCTTTTCTTCTACACGTTTTACAGCATCGGAAAACAGAAGAAGAGCGGTTATATGAATTCTTCGCCGGTGGGGCAGATCGTGAAGATCGTGATCATAGACGTCGTGATCATTCTGTTTGCCGTGCTGCTCTCCAAATATCAGGGAGTGCCGGTCGTTTTGATCTGGATCCTTCTGGTGGTCGGCCTGGTCGCATTTTTCGCGGGATCGACCGTTTATGGCCGCGCAGTCTACGCTGTCGGCGGAAGTGAGAAAGCAGCCCGGCTTTCCGGGATCAACCCGTCGAAGGTCCGGTTTTTTGTCTATTTTATCATGAGCCTGCTCGCCGGCTTTGCAGGGCTCATTACAGCGGCACGCAGCAGTTCTGCGAACGGTACGTTGGGAACCACATTTGAACTGGATGCGCTGACCGCCTGCTTTATCGGAGGAGCTTCTCTGTACGGCGGGACGGGTTCCGTGAAGGGCGCGTTCCTCGGGTCGGTTCTTCTCGGAGCGGTCATTCAGGGAATGAATGTTTATAACCTGCCGGAAAACGTAATGATCATGATCAGGGCCCTGCTCCTGTTCGGGGTAGTGATCCTTGGCGTGATCTTAAACAAAAAGAAGAAGGCGTAACAGGAAAATAACAGGGGAGAGAAGGGATGGCGAAGTTATATTATTACTATGGGGCTATGGGGAGCTCCAAAACGGCCAATGCGCTGATGACGCACTTCAACTATCAGGAAGTGGGGCAAAAGGCGCTTCTTACCAAGCCTTCAGTGGATGTGCGGGACGGCGCAAATATTGTTCACTCAAGGATCGGCCTGCGGGAAGAATGCGTACCGCTGGAAGAGCTGATGAACTATTCGGAGGAACAGATCAAGTCTTATCATGTGATCATTGTGGACGAGGTGCAGTTCGCCACGCCGGAACAGATCGATCATCTTTCGGACATCGCGGACTTTATGGACGTTCCCGTGGTCTGTTACGGGCTGAGGGCTGATTTTCAGAATCACCTGTTCCCGGGGAGCGAGCGTCTGATCGCGATCTGTGATGTGATCAAGGAGCTGAAGACGGTTTGCTGGTGCGGGAAAAAAGCCACCTGCAACGCGCGATTCAATGATAAAGGGATCGTTCGTGACGGAGAACAGGTGGTCCTCGGTGCAAACGACAGCTATATTTCTCTTTGCAGAAAGCATTTTAAGATGGGACAGTTAAGCGCAAACCGCACATATTAAGAGGGATTATGGAAGATTATATCACTACCTTTTCGGGAGTTCATTTTACGATCATGGATCCGAAGCCGGAGGACATCCGGATCGAGGATATCGCGCACGCCCTGTCACTAATGACCAGGGCAAACGGCCATTTTCCGGAATTTTATTCTGTGGCGCAGCATAGCATTGCCTGTTTTTATGAGGCAAAGATAAGGAATTACGATCAAAAGGTCATGCTGGCCTGCCTTCTTCATGACGCGAGCGAGGCGTATCTTTCCGATCTGACCCGCCCCGTGAAAAAGAACATGAGGATATACCAGCAGGTGGAGGAACAGCTTCAGGACCGGATCTATCAGAAATATCTCGGTACGAAGCTTACAAAGCATGAAGGACAGCTTGTGAAAAACGTGGATGACGCCGAGTTGTATTATGAGTTTTTGCATTTTATGGGCGAAAAGCTGATGAAAGAGGCTCCTCTCCTTGTAAAGGCCCAGGATTACGCGGTTCGGGATATGAAGGAGGTGGAAAGGGAATTTCTTTCCTGTTTCCATTTCTGTGAAGGAGTTTCTTCATGAAAAGGAAGCAGACAAGGCTGAACGTGACAATATTAATCCTGATCGGCCTGATCATTCTGGTGATCTGCCTGGACGTGAAGTTTTTCAAGGAAAACACGCAATCCTTTGTGGAAAGCCATGCTTACGTGACAAAGGATGATGAGGATATCACGCTGGATACGGGAACTGTGCCCGATACGGAAAAGAAAAAGAAGAAAACGGAGACAGAAGCTGCTGAAAATACGGAAAAACCGGAAGCTTCGGAAAGCTCTGAAAGCTCCGAAGGTTCGGAAGGCTCCGAAGGAGCTGAAACGGAAGCCGGCGAAACGACAGAGAGCAGCGGCTCCGGCTCAGGCAGCAGCGGCGGAAGCTTCGGCGGAGTGTTCTCTGATATTCTTGATGACTAATCATACAAAGCGATTTTGCGAAGGGTCATAGACATAGTCTATGGCCTTTAATTTTTCGACCAGCTCGTTTTGGTCACACCCCTGTGCCGCGCAGAACCGTTCCAATGTCGGGAAACGATCCCGTAGAGCGGTGTTGACGACGCTGAGCAGGAGGACGGGATCCTGTGGAAGCTCATTCATGTTCATTTTCGGTTCTCCTTTCCCCTTCGATGATGACTTCGGTCGTGGTTTCGGTGTACAGCCCTTCGATGTCCGGGTCGCTGCCGGAAATATCGGTGGCAAAGTCCAGATTTTCCTGATTGATCCGGTCAATTTCGGAATTATCCGTGGCGTAATTCCCCTTCCGGACCTGGATCAGGAGAAGGCATAGGGCGATGGTGAGGATCGCCAGAAAGCCGATCACCAGAAGCGGCAGAGGGAGCTTTTTCTTTACGGCTTCCGCCGGAAAGATCACGCTGTTATTGATCCGCTCCCAAACGGCGCGTGCGCTCATCCGGATGTGATCCTCATCCGGGATGTCGGGATGCAAGGGCCGGCTGGCCAGATATACGCTTTCCCCGGACCATAGTTCGTAAAAGACCGGGATCGCCGATTCCAGCCAGGGAAAGAGCTCCTGATCATCTTCCATCTCGTTGATATGCAAAAGGACATAAGGGTAGAATTCGGCCAGAAAATCATCCCGTCGGATCGGATCGCCGATGATCCTTGCGGCGCGGATGCAGCATAACTGGAAGGTTTTGTTATAAAAGACCAGGAAGGCTTTTTTGTCTCCGGTCTTCATTTTTTCGATCGAGAGCTGCAGGCGCTTGTCAACATCCATAAAAATCATTATACTCTTTTTTGGATAAAAATTCACGTTTATAAATGGTGGAATATGGGGAAAGAAACAGAACGCTGGGATATTTACGACGCAGATAAAAAGAAGACCGGACGGACCATGGCGCGAAACGACTGGTGCCTGAAAGACGGAGAATACCATCTGACCGTGCTGGGCGTTTTGAAACGGCCGGACGGACGGTTTCTGATCACAAAAAGGAAGATGGATAAATCCTGGGCGCCGGGCTGGTGGGAAGTGCCGGGCGGCGCGGTCATGGCCGGCGAGGAGTCGGAGGAGGCCGTGAGGCGCGAGGTGCTTGAGGAGACCGGGATCGACGTATCCCGGGCCGAAGGCGGCTATCGCTTTTCCTATCACCGGGAGAATCCGGGAGAGGGAGATAATTATTTTGTGGATATCTATTGTTTCTGTCTGGATTTTGACGAAACGGACGTGTCTTTGCAGGAGGCGGAAACAGACGGTTTTATGCTGGCTGCGGCGGAAGAGATCCGCGAATTTGCCGAACAGGGGATCTTTCTTCATTACGACAGCATAAAACAGGTCTTTACATGAAAAAAATATAGAATTATAATACCTTCGTGGTTTTTTTCAGAAAGGAGAGTTGATTTATGAGCTACGTAGATGAGGTTTTGGAGCAGTTAAAGAAGAAAAACGCCAGTGAACCGGAATTCTTACAGGCGGCAGAAGAGGTTCTTGATTCCCTTCGGCCGGTTGTGGAAGCGAATGAAGAGGTTTACCGGAAAGAAGCGATCCTGGAGCGGATCACGGAGCCGGACCGGCAGTTCAAGTTCCGTGTGCCGTGGGTGGATGATCAGGGACAGGCCCATGTTAATATCGGGTACCGCGTGCAGTTCAATAACGCGATCGGACCCTACAAGGGAGGCCTTCGCCTTCATCCGTCCGTCAACATCGGTATCATCAAGTTCCTGGGCTTTGAACAGATCTTCAAGAACAGCCTGACCGGCCTTCCGATCGGCGGCGGCAAGGGCGGATCTGATTTTGATCCCAAGGGAAAATCCGATCGTGAGATCATGAGATTCTGCCAGAGCTTCATCAGCGAGCTGTATAAATACATCGGTGCCGATGAGGACGTACCGGCCGGTGATATCGGAACCGGCGCCCGTGAGATCGGCTATATGTTCGGATATTATAAGAAACTGAAGGGAACCTTTGAAGGGGTTCTGACCGGTAAGGGTCTGACCTACGGCGGTTCTCTTGCCCGTACGGAAGCGACCGGCTATGGCCTTCTTTACATCGTGGAAGAGCTTCTGAAGGATCACGGCGAGTCCTTAAGCGGCAAGACCGTGGCGGTTTCCGGAGCCGGAAACGTGGCGATCTACGCTACGCAGAAGGCACAGCAGCTCGGCGCGAAGGTTGTGACCTGCTCCGATTCCACCGGCTGGATCTATGATCCGGAAGGGATCGATGTAGAGCTTCTGAAGGAAGTGAAGGAAGTAAAGCGCGCGCGTCTGACGGAGTATGCTGCGGCAAGAAAGAGCGCTGAATATCATGAGAAGAAGAACGGCGAGCATGGCGTATGGAGCGTGAAATGTGATGTGGCTCTTCCCTGCGCGACCCAGAACGAGCTGGATATCGAAGATGCGAAGCAGCTGGTGGCAAACGGCGTGAAGGCAGTGTGTGAAGGCGCGAACATGCCCACCACGATCGAAGCGACCAAGGATCTGCAGGAGGACAATGCCTGGTTCATCGGCGGGAAAGCAGCCAA
>JAEESA010000186.1 GCA_016286115.1 Lachnospiraceae bacterium | reverse complement strand
CCGGCTTGTGCAGTCCCTGACTTAATATTTCTTTTTGGATTCCAAGCCGCTTATTGTGCAGGTTTTGGCATCGGCAGTCACTTCTGTCCACTCTTCGCTTCCCGCGATCCTGTAAGAAATCCTGTAATACGCGCCCCCGTTCTTCCCGGGCTTTGCTTTCATCTTCACCACAAGCTTCTGTTTTCCGGATTTCAGGGAGCGGATGGCGGGGGCTTTCAGCTCATCCGATTCCACCGGAACCGGACCATATTCCAGCCCGTATCCTTTCTCGAACACGATCTGAGAGGTGTATGTCCCCGTTTCCATATCCAGAGCGGGCACCGACACGGGAAGCTTTCCCGACGCGCCGAATACGCCGAACGCGACCTCTATTCCGGCCACAATGTTCGGTCCGCAGGCATCCTCGCTCTCGGTCGTCTCCCCATAGATCAGCTGGGGCATTCCCGATACCGTGGAGCCCTTTTTGCCGTAGACAGCAAGGATGGCATCCGCATCCGGATAGAGCTGCACATCATAGGGCTTGTCCGTCGACAGAACGATCGACGTTTTGTTGTTCTTTTTGCAATAATCCGTATAAAGCTTCGGCGCCGCGGACGTCCAGTGCTGATAGGTCATGCGGTCCGACCTCGTGACCTCCGAAATGACCATGACGGTATCCGCCCACTCCAGCGCTTTCTCCAGCTCACCGGCAATTTCGTAATCCGTTTCCGCATATCGGTACACCCAGGCCTTGGCATCGCCGGGGACAATCCCGGCTTCGCGGGCACGATTCAGCCCCATGAGCATCTGCGCCTTTTCATTGTCATTCGGCACCAGCATCAGGATCTTTTCCCCGGGATCCGCCTTCAAGGGAAGAACATCGTTTTCATTCCGGATCACGGTCACTGCCTTTGCGGCGATCTCCCGCTCCAGCTGCCGGTTTTCTTCGCTTCCTACCGAAGCAAGCGCCTGCTCGACCGTGTAGGAAGCGGCATCATAGTTAAGAATCCCCTTCTTCTCCTTTAGGTTTAAGATCCGCTCCACCGATCCGTCCAGCTTTTCAGCAAAAGCCGCATCGCTTCTGGCTTCTGTCTCAACCATGCCGATGATGCTTTCCATTTCGGTTTCCCATTGCTCTTTATCACAAATTCCGGTCACGGGCATGCAGATCATATCCGCTCCGGCCTTCAGCGCCTCGAGCGTCGCCTGCTTCATAGTGAAGAAATCCGAAATCCCCTGCATGTTCATCGCATCCGTTATGATCACGCCGTCATAGCCCATTTGTTCCCGCAGGAGCCCGTTCAGGATCTTTTCGGACATGGTGGCCGGTCTCGCCTGTTCTTCTCCCGTTTTCTCGGAAAGTATCGTTGTGTCATCAACCAGAGGATAGAGGATATGCGCAGTCATGATCATCTCCACGCCCTGATCGATAACGGTCTGAAACGGCTTCAACTCGCACTGCAAAAGCTCGTCCAGACTTTTTTTCACGGTCGGGAGCCCGTAATGGGAATCGGTATCGGTATCTCCATGCCCGGGGAAATGCTTGGCGCAGCCAATGATATTGTATTGATCCAGACCTTCAATATACTTCGTTCCGAACTCCCCGACCACTTCCGGGTCGTCGCTGAAGGAGCGGAGGCCGATAACCGGATTGTTGGCATTGTTATTGACATCTACCACGGGAGAAAGTGTGGTATTGATGCCGACGGCTTCCAGTTCGCTCCCGATGATCCCTCCGGCGAGCTTTGCGTTTTCAGGGTCGCCCGTAGCGGCCAGCGCCATATTTCCGGGAAGCGCGGTTCCGCTTCCAAGCCGGTAAACCGTGCCGCCCTCCTGATCGGTCGCGATGATCAGGTTCGTTCCGCCCTTGCTTGTGGTCGCTGCCTGCATCGCCTTAGTCAGCGCTAAGGTTTCTTCCGTCTTCTTGATATTGTTTGCGAACAGGATCACCGAGCCAAACTGGTAATCGGCGAGAAGCTCCGCCACCTCATCGGTTAAAACCGTCATATCCTGCGGATTTCCTTCGGCATCGTTCCATTGCCTGAAATCCACCATCAGACATTGCGTGATCTTCTGCCGGAGGGTCATGGATTCCAGGATCCCGCGAACTGCGCTTGTACTTTCCGCCGCTTTCAGACTGTTCAACGGAAGGCAGCATAAAGCCAGCACAAGCACGATCGCAGCTGCACATACTTTTCTCATCGTTTTCTTCATAAATATAATCCTTTCGGTTTCGTAGGCGGAAACCCACTTCCTTTAGGCGGTGGGAGGAGCCTTGTATATTGTTTGGCTATTGAGTATAATATACTTAACAGCAAGTTATTTAGAGAAAACCGTTATGCGTTGCTGTTCGCTAAAGGCACTCTTTGTTCTTTGAAAAGATATCGGGTTGCCACATAAAGTCATTTGTGACGTAAAATCTTGATTGCATAGTATAAGCGTTATCTGCGTAGCATGGGAAGTTTAGTACCTGGCGCAGTTGCGCAGGAGCATGTCTTCTGTGCAAGGGGTGTTGTCGACCACCCCATGATGCGACCCCACGGAAGTTACACCGACAAAATGTAGGAGTTATTGCAACGAACTACAGGGGAGTCGCAAGCCCATTACCTTTAGGTGATGGGTAGTTGACTTTCCTATTGTCACCTCCTGCGTCAATATAATTCCAATCTTCGATGGGCCGCACATATTGAAGCATCAGCTGAACTCTTCCATCCAGCGGAAGCTGCCGGTTGTCTTTACATCATCGCCATAGATCGTCCGGAAATCATTTTTCATGGAAATGACATTAAACCCATAGCCCTCCCATTTGGTCCTGGAAGCCGAGGCTTTTTCCGGGTTTCCGTAGTCCCGCTCATCATCATCCGCGAGCAGCATGAATGCCGCGCTCTTATAGGGATTGTTGGAGATCGTATAGACATGCATGCTGATGTCTCCGCTGGAATTTCCGAACGACAGCACCGGCTGGCGGCCGATCTCCTCGGCGATGACAGAGACCTTGTTCATTTTCTCGTTTCTCTTCATCGGCTGATCGGTCCGGATCATCTGATCCTCAGGAGTCATTTCATACGCCATACCTTCCGTCCGCTGCTGGCCGCTTGCTTCCATGACCACATCGGTGCCGATGACCTGCGCGTACGGAATATCGATGTTTCCCATTGCCGTCACGACCCCTTTTTTGTCCACCGTGGCGACTGTCTTATTATCCGAGGTCCACTTCACCTTCTTCTTTCCGCTATCCACGGAAAGCTGCGCCTGCTAACCGACCTTCAGCGTCAGGTTTTCCGCTTCGATACAGGCTGCTTCCACCGTCTCGACAAAGTACGAAGCAGGCTGCGAATATTCCGCCGCTCCGAATCCCATGGCCGCGGCCAGCACTAAAGCTGCCAATTTCTTTCTAATCTTCATTTTACCATCCTTTCTATTTTTTTTCCAGTAATATCCATATTCGACTAGGGTAAGGTATAAAGCGTTACTGTTCAGACCTAAACTTGAGATAATGAAGCCGGTAGATTAGACTTGGATCATCAAGTCGTTCTACCGGCCTTTTGTCTGTCGAAGATCTTCGACACACTGTCATATATGTTAAATGTCAAGTAGAAATGTACAATTGGTTAATTCTATTATGCACTAAACATTCCTTTTCCTCTGACGGCGGGATGCGCACGGATTTTGATGTCCGGATCAGAGCCCCTGAATATCATATACAAAAATCTCATGGAGCTCTTTATCATAGCCCTCGTAAAAGCCTCTCGGCATTCCGAGGACGATCCGGGCGCCTCTGTTATAGCTCACGAGCATCTGTCCCTGTTCCCGGTCAAAGGAGAGTCCTTCGATCTCCCCCTGTAAAGTCACATCATCCAGTGTCCGTTCAAGAGTTGTCGTCATAAATGACCCGTCAGGATTGGCAGAGCACCGATAGATATGGTCCGGTTCCCCGAGATCCGCTGTGCCGTCGTCCGCGGTGATATACAAAAATCCATCGTAATATGTGACGCCCTGTATCCACTGCGGCGGTGCCTGCAAATGCCATTTTCCCAGGTAAGAGCCATTATCCAGATCATATCTGTAAAGATATCTCCCGCTTTCTCCATCCGCCCACGAACACATCCAGATCGTGCGGCTGTCCGGATCGACCGCTATTCCTGAAACCTCAGTCTGCCCGCTGGCTTCCTCAAAGGGAAAGGACCGCTTCATCTCAAGCGTGTCAGCGTCATAGACCGCGATCTGTATATTCTTTGCCTCTCCGTCCATGAAATATTCTACACCGGCATAAATCTCACCATTGTAAACATCAATGTCGCCGATATGATTTACCTCGTTCTCAAAACCCTTAAACGGATCGTCTGTTGACGCGGTCTTCTTCCACTCACTGTCATAGCAGATGAGTTCGGTGCTGCCGCTCACGTAATACTTCCCGTCAGCCCACGCAATCCCCTGGCGCCCGTCCACCTCGTGAGAAGCCGAAAGCTTATAGGAATGTTTCGGAAGCAGATTCTCCGTTTGATCTTCACTTCTTCCCGAATAGGAAACCGGTGCCGGAAAACTTTCCTCGACCTTCTTTTCCGTGTTCGTCGCAGCCGAGGCCGTTTCTTTTGAAGTCACAGCCTCCGAAACAGCTTCATCAACTTTTCCAGCCGTTCCACATCCCAAAACAGAGACAAGGGACAGGAGTAATAATCCGGCAATTATCTTTTTTTTCATTGTGCACCTCACTGTTCAATCCGTTCTATACTGGTCAGATTATTATTTTCTCTGTCAATGATACTGTACAAAAGAGAAGCACCCTCCGGCGCGGTTCAGCTGGCAGGCAGCTGAACTTATACAGTAAGTGTTTCCTTAATTCCCATTTTCCAAGCTCCTCGATCTGTTCCCGAGTAAGCCTGGGAGATGTAGGGTCATCGGAATATCCCAGAATATAATCTATCCTGCGATCAAACATATCAGACATCATATTTATGATCTCGTAGTCCGGCGTTCTTTTTCCAGTCTCCCACATGGCAACTGTTCCCTTTGATAATCCAAGAGCCTCTGCCAGCATGACCTGCGTATATCCGTTTTCTTTTCGCAATTCTTTTAAGCGTTCGGCAAATTTCATTTTCATATCTGATCTCCATACTGCAAATGAAGTGAGGAAACACCCTTTTTAACAGTATATCATATTTTCGCCATTCATGAGTTTCCGCTCAGATGAGATCCAAGAGCGGAATAATTGTCAATGTATAGACAGAAGATAGAGAGGCATCCGAAAGGGTGCCTTTTTGCCCCTGTCTTTTGACACAGAGGACCCCAAAAGTCGGCAGAACTGGCAGGAAAGTGCAACATCGATACAAAAACTCGCCTGGAAAAGTGTATAATACATGGTTTATTTGATCAGGTCGTTAGGAATACCTGCATTAAGGTCTCGGCATTAAGGTCTCCCATTGCATAAATAATAAGTAGACCACATAGACAAAGAATGATATAATATGTCTATGAAAAGACGCTATACGAGGAGGATAAAGCTATGTTGTCATTACAGGAAAATATAAGACCTTCTTCTGATCTTAGAAATCATTATAATGAGATATCAAAGCAATGCAGGGAAAACAATGAAGCTGTTATCATTACGGTTAATGGAAGAGGTGATACAGTATCTCTGTCTTATGAAGAATATAAAAGGCTCAAGGCAAGGATTGAGTTATTGGAGATACTTGCAGAGTCCGACGACGATATTAAGTACGGTAGAGTAGAGCCTATAGAAAATACCTTTGACGATCTTAGAAATATGTTGAAGGGAGAGGCATAGGTTTTGAAATATAAAGTTATTCGAACTGATACGGCAGACTCTTTGATAAGAAGAATTGTCCTCTTTGTTGCTGAAAATTTTGGTAATGATGTAGCACTTGAAAAGCTGGATGAGTTGGAAAAGGCAATAATGGAACTTTCTAAAAATCCATATCTTGGTGAGGAACCGAGATATACCGTGCTTAAAAGACAGGGGTATAGAGTGCTTATTCTAAAGAAGGATTTGGTTTTTTATAAAGTTGATGAAGATCAAAAGCAGGTAATTGTGTATGCTGTTGTCGACCTGCGACAAGATTATTTAAGTATTATAAGGGGATTATAATATATGTAAATTCCAGCCAGCCCGGATATAAAGAGAATGGGCGAAACTGGAATACGCCATAGGCGACTTTGGTTCAGTATCGGAAGCAGAAAAGTATTTTGTTGAGACTTATTTACAGGAGGCTGAATTATTCACAAATATTCTTTTCGTCAGGAACAATGAGAATGGTATTATAGGCTCATGTATTGCCTGGCAGGATATGCAGGGGACAAACAACGTTTCGTCCCTGCATTGGCTTGTTGTTGATGAACGATACCAAGGAATCGGCCTTGGGAGAAATCTTGTAATTGCAGTTATGAACATATATGCAAAGCGCGGGGTCCTTCCTCTGCGATTTTCTGCGCATCCTTGCGGAGCGTTATAAGGTTTCCTTATAACCTGCCCATGCGATAGCTGTCTGCGATTGGCGAGTGCGAAGCACGAAGACAGAGCAGAAACAGCGAACCGCGGAGACGGTAGTATTGCTGTCGCGGGCGAAGGATATCATTGTACGGGTAAGCCAGAACCTTTATAGGGGGATCTTACGGGTTTTTGGAGCGTTCATATTGATGAGAAGAATCGAATTGTTTTTCGAATTGAAGATGATACAATTGAAATCATTCAATG
>JAEESA010000185.1 GCA_016286115.1 Lachnospiraceae bacterium | reverse complement strand
GTCACGTCGTAAAACCGTGGGATCAGGCTGCAGAGCGTGGTCTTCCCGCCGCCGGAGGAGCCGACGAGCGCGACATAGGCGCCGGCCGGGATCTCCAGATTGATGTGGCGCAGCACGCGGTGAGCCGTGTCGTTATATTTAAAAGAAACGTCTTCAAAAACGATATCTCCCTTCACATTTTTCAGATCCTTCGCACCGGGCTTGTCCTCGATCTCCGGTTCGATCGCGAGGATCTCGAGGAACCGTTCAAACCCGGAATAGCCGTTCTGGAACTGCTCGGTAAAGTCGATGAGCGTGCGGATCGGATCCGTGAAGATGTTGATATATAAAAGGAACGCGATGAAATCAGGAACCGCGATGAGGCCGTTTGCAAGCAAGATCCCGCCGGTTAAGATCACGACCACGTTGATCAGCATCGTGAACGCGTTCATTCCGGCATGGAATAACCCCATGTAGAAATAACTGTTCTTTTTCGCTTTCAAAAATCCGTCATTTCCGACCTTGAATTTCTGGTTTTCAATATCCTCGTTCGCAAAACTCTTCACCACCCGGATCCCGGAAAGATTGTCCTCGATCTGTGTGTTGATCTCGGCGATCTTCACACGGTTCTCGCGGAACGCTCGCTTCATCCGTTTGTTCAGAAAATAGGCAAAAATGAACATGAACGGCACGAGGATGAAGGCCGCGAGTGTCAGGTAGATGCTGATGTTCGACAAAATGATGAACGCGCCGATGATCTTGACGAAGGAGATCGCGATGTTCTCGGGACCGTGGTGCAGGAGCTCCGTGATATCGAAAAGGTCGCTTGTGATCCTGCTCATGAGCTGGCCGATCTTCTGGTCATCATAGAAGGAAAAGGACAGCTTCTGATAATGCGAAAAGATCTCGGATCTCATATCGTATTCGATCTTTGCGCCCATGACGTGGCCGGCGTTCGAGATATAGTAGTTCGCGCCGAACTGGATCAAAACGAGCACGAACAGGATAAGGCTGATGATCAGGATGTTTTTTACGGCCGTTTCGGTATCCATCTCGATGATGTTGGACGTGATGTAGCGTACGGCGATCGGGATCAGGAGTGAGATCACGGAGGCCAGGAACGCGAAAAACATGTCCAGAAGGAACGTGCCGAGATACGGTTTGTAATAGAGCGCCATGCGCTTCAAATTCTTCAATGTTTTCATAATTCCTAATTATAAGTCCGGAATCGTGAGCTTGCAACCACATGAAATAATAAACCTATTGACATAGTAGGTAAATAGTGGTAAAGTGGCATCATTGTTAACCTTGTGATTTGGGAAGGACGGAAGGGAACACGGATGCGATTTGAAACACAGCTTTTACATGGCAAAACATTCGGCAAAAGTGCATCGGGAGAGATCCTGCCGCCCGTTTCCCAATCCAGCGCGTTCCGTTATGAGAACATGGAGGAGCTGGAAAAGGTTTTCCTGCATAAGCGCATGGGTTATGCCTACACGCGGATCGGGAACCCCACGATCGCTGCATTTGAAGCGAAGGTAAATGAGCTCGAGGGCGGCGCGGGGGCGATCGCAGCAAGCAGCGGAATGTCCGCGATCGCGGCAGCGCTTCTGGCCGTGTGTGAGAGCGGCGACGAGATCATTGCCGGCAGCGGGCTTTACGGCGGAACGATAGGGCTTTTCCATGATCTTGAGAAGCTGGGGATCCACACCGTGTTTGCGGAGGATCTGAATGCGGACGAGGTAAAGCGCCTGATCAATGACCGTACGAAGGTGGTCTTTACCGAGATGATCTCAAACCCCGCCCTGAAGGTGCCGGACCTTAAGGCCGTTTCCGAGGCGGCACATGAAAGGAACGTTCCGGTATTTGTGGATTCGACGACGGCCACGCCGTACATCGTAAAGCCCCTGGCGTTGGGAGCGGATGTGGTGATCCATTCCACTTCCAAGTATCTGAACGGCGGTGGGAACGCGATCGGCGGAGTCATTATCGACGGCGCGAAATACCGGTGGGATACGGCGAAGCATACAGCTCTGAAGGGTTTTGAAAAATACGGAAAGCTTGCTTTTTCGGTCCGCTTGCGGACGGATGTCTGGGAAAACCTCGGCGGCTGCATGGCGCCCGCAAATGCGTTTTTAAGCTATATCGGAATGGACACGCTGGCGCTTCGGATGGAAAGGATCTGTGAGAACACAGACCGGCTGGCGAAGGCGCTGGATGAGATCGACGGGATTGACGTGAATTACCTTACACTTCCGTCGCACCCTTATCATGAACGGGCAGAGACGCTCCTTCGCGGCCTCGGCGGCGGGATCATGAGTTTTCGCGCCGGCAGTAAGGAAAAGGCGTTTCAGATCATTAATTCCCTGAAATATGCCCTTATCGCGAGCAACGTGGGGGATGTCAGAACCCTTGTGATCCATCCCGCGTCCACCCTGTATCTGCAGGCCGGGAAAGAGGAAACGGAGAGCGCGGGTGTTTATGAGGATACGGTCCGCATCAGCGTCGGGATCGAAGCCGCGGAGGATCTGATCGAAGATTTTACGGAAGCAGTAAAAAAATCACTATGAAAAAAGAAGTCAGATTATCAGAAAAAGCTGTTCGCTGCATGCGCACGCATATTATGACGCGATATCCGAATGAGGCCTGCGGGGTCCTGATCGGGGATGCTGAGGGAAAGAGGATCGAGGAGATCTATATCGCGGGCAATGTGGAGAGAGCGGACAGAACGAAGGATACCTTCTGTATCGATCCGATGGAGGTTTACAGGATCGAAAAGGAGATCGAAGGAAGGGGCAGCATTCTCGGGTTTTATCATTCCCATCCCGATAAGCCGGCCGTTCCGTCGAAAAAAGATGTAAGGCATATGATCCCGGGGATGCTTACGCTGATCTGGTCTGTCACAGAAAGCGGGTGCGATCGGGTTGCAGGTTATGAAAAGATCCACCCGGAGCAGGAGGCTTACGAGGAGGTGACGGTAAAGTGAAACTATATGTTTCGGCTACACTAAGAAGTTTTTTCGGAAGAAATGCTAAACTGGATGTTCATGCGAAGACCATAAAGGAAGCGTTTGCCTGGCTCGAAGCAGAATACCCGGACGCGAAGAAGGTGCTGTTTGACGAAGACGGCCGCCTTCGAAGCTTTATCCGGATCTATGTGGGAGAAAAGAACCGGACACCGGAAGAACACTGGGAAGAAGTGATAGAAGAATCAGAGGAGGTTCTGTTCCTTCCGGCTATCGCAGGCGGCGCTCCGGAGGACAGCCTTATTTCCGAGGAACGGAGGAAGGCGGTTTCCTTTGACGATGCAGAGGTGGAGCGCTTCGGAAAGCACATGATGCTTCGCGAGATCGGTGTAAAGGGGCAGAAACGGATCAAGGCGGCGAGAGTCGTGGTCGCCGGCGCGGGCGCGCTCGGATCGGCCGTGATCCAATACCTTGCGGCAGCCGGCGTCGGTACGATCAAGGTCATCGATCCGGAGGATGTGAAGCTGTCGGACCTGCAGAGCCAGGTGATCCACGGTACGAGAGATGTCAAACGCCCGAAAGCTGCTTCCGCAAAGGATACGGTGCGAAACATCAACCGGAGCATTGTTTTTGAATCAGAAACAGCTCCATTGGAGGCCTCCATGATCGCGGACGCGATCGACGGTTTTGATCTGGTGGTCGACTGCTCGGACAATTACAAAGCCAGGTATCTCATCAATGATGCCTGCTATTTATGCGGAATACCCACTGTCTTCGGCGCCATCTATCAGTATGAAGGACAGGTCGGTATATTTAACTTGAAAAACGGGCCATGCCTGCGTTGTCTATTTCCTACCCCACCTCCAGCCGGACTGGTGCCGACTTGCGCCGAGGGAGGCACGATCAGTCCGCTATCCGGGATCGTCGGGAGCATCCAGGCGAATGAGGCGTTGAAGCTGATCTTGGGGATCGGGGAAAGCCTTGCCGGAAAGCTTTTGACCGTGGACACGCTGAACCTTCATTCCCATATCCTTACGGTGGAAAAGGAGCATCACTGTACTTTGTGCGGGGACGTTCCGACGATCAAGGGCGTGCAGGAATTTGACTATGATGATTTCTGCGGGCTGCGGGAGCCGGAGGAAGAAGTCCCGATCGAAGGCTTTACACCGGAGGAATTCGCAAGGCGGATCGAGAACAAGGATCCGATCACGATCGTAGATGTGCGTGAACCGCACGAACGCGCGATCCTTCGCTTCCCCGACGCGGTTGTGATCCCGATCGGCCAGCTTGCGAGGCGGAAAAACGAACTGGATCCGGAAAAGGATACCATCTTTATCTGCAAACAGGGACAGCGTAGTATCCTTGCGATCAACACACTGCGGGAAGCAGGCTATCAGGGACCGCTCTACAATCTGAAGGGCGGGCTCGACGCGATGAAAGACATCATGTTCTCACATGAAGGGGCGTGGCTGTAAAGCCCGGCGCTCGCTAATAAAATAACCATTTGAAACGGAGGAAAAGAAAAAATGGCAAATGAAACAGTGGAAAAGAAGGGAATCAACGCGTTAGGGGTTCGCGAGGCCTATAATCTGGCCAATGTGACAAAGACGAAGCCGCAGTTCGGCGCGATCACCCCGAAGTGGCTTACCAAATTTCTGGAGTTTAAGGGACTGGAAACCGGTATCTATCGCGTGAATAAGGTCGTGGAGGGAGATACGCCTCTTGATGTTTTATGCAGCCAGACCAAAAAATCGGATATCGTTCCGCAGGGATATGTGGAGTACGTATCTGAGCCCAGAGAATATGTGCTGAATTCGATTTCCACGATCATCAATGTGAACACTGTGGTCGAGGATGTGTTCAGCGCGCCGTATGACCAGGTGCAGGAACAGCTTTCTCTTGCGATCGAATCCTTAAGAGAGCGGCAGGAAAGCCAGCTCATCAATAATGATGATTACGGCCTTCTGAAGAATATTGCGGACTCGCAGCGGATCCAGACCAGGAACGGGGCGCCGACGCCGGACGATCTGGACGAGCTGATCACAAAGGTCTGGAAAGAGCCGTCGTTTTTCCTTGCGCATCCGAGAGCGATCGCCGCGTTTGAAAGAGAATGCACGAAACGGGGCGTGCCGCCGGTGACTATCGGCCTTGCGGGCGGAACCTTTTTGACCTGGCGCGGGATCCCGATCCTGCCGACGGATAAGCTGATGGTGGACGGACTGAAAAATCCGAAGTCGGAGAGCGGAAAGACGAATATCCTTCTGATCCGGACCGGCGAAGCAAAGAGGGGCGTTATCGGCCTCTTCCAGGCGGGAATGAAAAACGAACATTCCAGAGGACTTTCGGTACGTTTCCGCGGAATCGACGATAAGGGCGTTGCCTCCTATCTTCTTTCTCTGTACTGCTCGGCAGCAATCCTTGCGGATGATGCGATCGCGGTGCTTGAAGACGTGGAGGTAGGTGAGTACTATGACTACGATTGAAAACCTCGCCGGGGTTCCGGAAGCGGCAGCGCTTGAGCTGCTTGCGAACGAAATGTTTCCGGATCTGACGGAAGGAGCGTATCCGCCTGCGGAAGAAGTGCCTTCTTACGCGGTGCCGGAAGTGAATTCCTCCGACCTGGGTCAGGGCTATGGGAATATGCCGGGAGCAAGGGCGTATGGATTTGACTGGGAACATCCTTTTGGAACAGAAGAGCCTTCTTCGGAAAACGCGACAGCTTCTTATGCTCCCGTCGTGATCTCACAGAAGGAAGCGGAAGAGGAGAGCCGCAAGGCTTCGATGCCTGCCGAAGGCGATAGAACAAAAAATAATCCGCGCCGCACGTCGAAAAATGAAGACATCCGCATCGGAAGCAAGACTCTGGCTGAGATCCGAAACGATTTTCCGATCTTAAAAGAAGAGATCAACGGAAACCCGCTTGTCTGGCTCGATAACGGGGCGACCACGCAGCGGCCGCAGGCCGTGATCGACCGCCTCACATATTACTATGAGCATGAAAACTCGAACGTCCACCGCGGAGCGCACGCGCTGGCGGCGCGGTCCACAGACGCCTACGAAGGCGCAAGGGATATTGTCCGGGATTTCATTGGTGCGGGTTCGTCGGAGGAGATCGTGTTTGTGCGCGGCACAACCGAGGGGATCAACCTCGTCGCGAATGCCTATGTGAAACCGCTCCTTTCGCCGGGGGATGAGATCATTGTTTCCATCCTCGAACACCATGCCAACATCGTGCCCTGGCAGCTGATCGCGCAGGAAACGGGAGCCGTGATCAAGGTGATCCCCTGCGATGAAACAGGGCAGCTCATTCTGCCAGAGTATGAAAAGCTGTTTACAAAGGATACGAAATTCGTTGCCGTAACCCATGTCTCGAACGTACTCGGAACGGTCACGCCGGTTGAGGAGCTGATCGCGATCGCGCATCATCACGGCGTGCGGATCCTTATCGACGGGGCGCAGTCGGTGGCGCATATTCCGGTCAATGTGAGTGCGCTCGACGCAGATTTCTTCGTCTTTTCCGGACACAAGATCTTTGCGCCGACCGGGATCGGTGCTGTGTACGGCAAGAAAGAGCTTTTGGAAGCGGCAAGGCCGTACCAGGGCGGCGGGAACATGATCGCGGACGTGACCTTTGAACGGACGATCTTCAATCCGGCGCCGAATAAATTTGAAGCCGGCACAGGCAGCATCGCGGACGCGGTGGGGCTTGGCGCGGCGCTGTCTTATCTTTCCGAGATCGGCATGCCCTGTGTATACCGGTGGGGGCACGACCTTTTAACGTATGCACTGAAGGAAA
>JAEESA010000184.1 GCA_016286115.1 Lachnospiraceae bacterium | reverse complement strand
CATCTGTCCGGCAGCCTTTTTATGGTCTCCGGAGGCGATGGCGCTCATGCATCGGGAAATGCTCGCCATGACGTCCACGGCCGGATAATGGTTTCTGTGCGCGATCCGGCGGTTCAATACGATGTGCCCGTCTAAGATAGAACGGGCCGTATCCGCGATGGGTTCGTTCATGTCATCGCCGTCCACCAGCACGGTGTAAAGGCCGGTGATCGACCCCTTTTTGCCGTTTCCGGCACGCTCCAGGAGCTTTGGCATCTCCGCATAAATGCTCGGGGGATATCCTCTCGTCACGGGCGGTTCCCCGGAGGCGAGCCCGATCTCGCGCTGCGCCATGGAAAAACGCGTGAGACTGTCCATCATGAGGAGCACGTCCTTGCCCTGGTCGCGGAAATACTCCGCGATGGCCGTCGCTGTTTTTGCGGCCTGCCGGCGGATCAGGGCCGGCTTGTCACTGGTGGCGATCACGACGACGGAGCGCCGCATTCCTTCCACCCCCATATCGTTTTCCACGAATTCACGCACCTCTCTGCCACGTTCGCCGATCAGCGCGATGACGTTGATATCTGCTTTCGTATTCCGGGCAAACATGCCCATAATGGTCGATTTGCCGACACCGGAGCCGGCGAAGATCCCGATCCGCTGTCCCTTCCCCACGGTCAGAAGCCCGTCCACGACCTTGACGCCGAGAGAAAGAACGTCCTTGATGATCACGCGGTCCATGGGGTCCGGAGGCGCTGCTTCTGTCGGATAGCTCACGGTCAGATGCGAAAAATCCGCCCCGTCCGTCGGCCGCCCGATCCCGTCCAGCGTATGCCCGAGCATCCCGTCTCCGACCTTGACACTTAAGGGAGCCCCCGTATTTTCCACGACGCAGCCCACGCCGAGGCCTTCCGTACTGTCCAGCGGCATGAGAAGGATCCGTTTGTCCCGAAATCCCACAACTTCGGCATAAAGCTCCGTTTTCTTTTCTTCGTCCAGAATGATCCTGCACAGATCATTCAGCTTTGCTTCCGGTCCGACGGATTCGATCGTAAGCCCGACGATCTTCATCACCTTCCCCAAATGCTTAAAATGGGGGTGTTCCGCGGCCTGAAGATATTTTTTCATGTTGAAGTCAGACATATGCTCTTCAGATCCTTGATCAAACTCTCAAGATGAACGCCGAGACTGCAGTCAAAATAGCCTCCGTCCGTCTCGATCACACATTCATTTTCGGCCAAAAGATTATCCGAGATCACTTCCAGAACGTATTCCTCGCCGACCTCTTTACGGATCTCTTCCAGATGAGCCGAAAGATAAGGATAATTATCCTGGCTGGCGCGGATACGGAATTCCTTGGACCCTTCCACGTTCATGATCGTCTTTTTCACCAGATAGGAAAGGATCTCCTTTTTATCGTCAAACTGGATATGGAAGACGCGGTTAAATATCTCCAGCATCGTATCCAGCATTTCCGGTTCCAGTTCCTTTATCGTGTCCTCGTAGCGCTGCTTTAAGGCCTCTTCTTCTGCCACGAGCTCCGCTTGCTTTTCCTCGAGCACGCGGTTCATTTCCTCTTCGCCCGACTGCCGGCCTTCCTGATAGCCGCTCTGCCGCGCCTGCTCCCTGATCCCGTCTGCTTCCTGCCGCGCCGCTTCTACCAGCGACTCCGCTTCCTGCTGCGCCTCCGCAAGGATCGATTGCGCCATGGCTCTTGCCTGCTCGACCGCTGCGCTGTTCCCCGAGTCCGGATCCGGAGCTCTTTGCATCACCTCATCGGGATCCAGCATCTGCACCGGAAGCCCGGGTGTAAAATCGGAAGAATCCTCCCCGTCCTCCGTTTCTTCTCCCTCCGTGGACTGAGCCTCCTCTTCCGAGCTTTCCATTTCACCTTCTTCAGTTTCCGGGTCCTCAGATTCCCCGTCCTCCGGTTCATCCTCAAACTCTTCGGGATGGTGGCTCCGATAGATCCGAAGCTGCTCTTCCCGATCCCGCTTTTCCTTTTCCAGATGTTCCTCAATGAGGGCGGCTGCTTTCCGGTCCGAATTGATCTTGCGGGCCGTATGCTTATCCCCCGTGGACTGGTAATATTTATACAGCATCCTATCCCCTCTGATCAGACGATGATCTCGTCGCCTCCGCCTCTGCTGATAACGATCTCGCCGGCATCCTCGAGCTTTCTGATCACGCTGACGATCTTCTGCTGGGCTTCTTCCACGTCCTTCATACGCACCGGGCCCATGAAGTCCATATCCTCTTTGATCATGGCCGCAAGGCGTTTACTGAGGTTCTTGAAGACCACGTTCTGTACTTCTTCATTGGCGCCCTTCAGGGCCACGCCGAGGTCGTTGTTATCCACATCACGCAGCACGCGCTGAATGGCACGGTCGTCGAGAAGCAGGATATCCTCGAAGACGAACATCTTCTTCCGGATCTCGTCCGCAAGTTCCGGCTCTTCGATCTCGAGAGATTCCATAATGTGTTTTTCTGTACCACGGTCGACAGAGTTCAAGATCGCGACGATCGAATCCACGCCGCCGACGATCGTGTAATCCTGATTGATAAGAGATGCCAGTTTCCGTTCCAAAACGCGCTCCACCTCTTTGATAACATCCGGGGACGTTCTGTCCATCATTGCGATTCTCTTCGCCACATCCGACTGCTTGTCCGGTGGAAGCGAGCCGATGATCATGGACGCCTGCGGCGCCGCCATATAGGAAAGGATCAGGGCGATCGTCTGCGGATGCTCGTCCTGGATGAAGTTCAGGATCTGCGACGGATCGGTTTTCCGTATGAATTCAAACGGACGCACCTGCAGCGACGCAGTCAGCTTCGAAATAACCTCCTGCGCCTTGTCTTCGCCAAGCGCCTTGTCCAGAAGCTCTTTCGCATAGCCGATACCGCCTTCCGCGATGTACTGCTGCGCCAGACAGACCTGATAGAATTCGTTTAAGACCGCTTCCTTGGTGGTCGGAGAGATACTCCTCGTGTTGGCGATCTCCAGAGTCAGCTCCTCGATCTCGTCTTCCTTCAGGTGCTTGAATATTGTAGCAGACCGTTCCGGTCCCAGCGTGATCAGAAGGATCGCTGCTTTCTGCAATCCGCTGAACTCTTCCTCGTCCATGAAATAGTACTCCCCTTAAAGCCTTACGCTCCCCATTCGTCGTTCAGCCAGTTACGCAGCAAGGCCGCTGTCGCTTCCGGGTTCTCGTCCACGAATTTCTCGATCATGATGCGAACCTCGGATTTTTCCTGATAACCGATGTCTTCGAGCGGCTCCTCTTCTTCCTCGGCGTCCTTGGTAGCCTCCAGCAGGCCTTCCACGGAAAGCTCCGGTTCCGGTTCGGGCTCCTTTTCCTTCCGTGTGCTGCGGAATACCACAAAGCCGAGCATCGCGAAGATCGCGATCGCAAGCGCGATCTGCAGCCAGTCGGTCAGTGACCGTCCTGTATTCGAAGAATACTGGAAGAACGGTACATCATACGCCATCAGCGAAATATTGGTCACGGGAATGCCCGTCGCGTTGGAAACGAGCGTTAAGAATTCCTCGTCCATTTCCGTCCGTACACGCTCATTATTCTGCTCCACGAACTCGTCAAAGGTCATGTCGTCGAGCGTGCCGTTGGCCTTCAGCGTATCCTCATTATACACCACATAGCGTGTGGCGACAGCCGAAAGTGAAGAATTTTCACGATCCAGATCACCGCCTACGCCTGTGGTCGTCGTGATCCTTTCACTCGGCAGATACTTCTTCGTCATATCGGAGATCGTCGCCCTTGTGACCTCATTGTCCTCGATCACATAGGTCGTATCGTCATTGGAGTCCGTTCCGGGCACGCCGGCCACACCGCCGTACGTTTCCGACTCGTACAAAGACTCCGAATCCAGATACCCCTGCGTCTGTCCCTCATCCACATAGTAATGATGGTCCACGATCTCGCGGTTATCAAAGGAAATGGCCAGATTAAGTCCCACTTCCACATTGTCGTAAAGGTCCGAACCGAGCAGCACCTGCCGCACCTGGTTCTTCACCGACTGCTCCAGCTTGGAGCGGATCCCGAGCTGCGAGCTCGCAAGGTAGGTATTCGACTTACTGTCCGTTCCCGAGAACAGCGTATTCCCGTTGGAATCCAGGATCAGCACGTTCTCCGTCGTCTCATCTCCGACCTCCGTAGCGATGAACTGCGCAATACCCTGCGCCTGCTCCTCGCTCATCTCGTCATTCAGCGTCAGAAGCACCGATGCATACGTCGGCTCCTGCCGTGCGATCAGCGTTCCGTCATCCACGGGGATCGACAGCGTCACCTTCGCATCGGAAATGTTCTCAATTGTTTTCAGCGTATCCGCAAACTTATTCTCCAGATACAGCTGGTATTTCTTCGTCTTATCCGCCTCTGTCGCCGAAAATCCGCCTTCGAAGACATTATCGATGCTGTAGCCTTCCGTCGGGATCGAGTTCGACGCCAGCAGGATCGTGCCGTTCGCGAAATCCTTGTCTTCCACATAGAAGATGTCGCCCGTCTGGTTCATCTCATATTCGATCGTGCCGTCGCTGTCCAGCAGCGTTTTGATCTCGCCCGCCTGCTTCGGCGACTCCGCTCTCGCCAGCACGACCATATTCGGCTGGTTCATCACCACGCCGAGGATGATAAGCGCCACCACGACCACAGCCGCCAATCCGATGATCAGCACCTTCTGCCGGGTTGTGAACTTCTTCCACCATTCTTTAATTTTATCCAGAATATTCCTGAGAAATTGTGGCACGGTTCATTCCTCCGTAGCTTACTAGATCTGCATCTGCATCAATTCTTTGTACGCCGCGATGACACGGTCACGGACCGCCATCGTGTACTGGAGCGTGATACTCGCTTTTTCCTGGGCGATCTGCAGGTCATGCGTATTCAGCGCCTGCCCCAGCTCAAAACGAACCTCCTCTTCCGAGACCTTGTTAAAATATCCGTTCGTCTCATCCAGCATGTTCATCGCCCCGGCCAGAACCTTATCGAAGCTGTCCGTCTTCTGGTTCAGCTTCAGTTCATTGACCCGCTGCTGTATGACACCGGAAGAAACGTTATATAGTTCATTGATTGGTGTCATAGGCTAACTCCTTTAACTCCCGCTTCCGATGCTAAGGCCCGTCGTCGCGAGAGATTTGCTCGCATCAAAGACCGTCGCCTGCGCTTCATAGGCGCGGCTCGCGTCGATCAGGTTCGTCATTTCGGTCACGATATTGACATTCGGATACCTCACGTAACCGTTTTCGTCGGCGTCGGGATGCGAGGGATCGTAATCCATGACGAAATCGGTCTCCGTATCCTCTTTTACACGGGACACCTTCACCCCGTTGCCGATATACGCCTCTTTCGTCCGCCTTGTGCTGGCCATGATCTCCGTAAAAGGCGTTACCCTCTTTTCCTGGAAAGTCACGATCTTCCGGCGGTACGGTTCGCCGTTTTCGGTCCGTGTTGTGTTGACGTTTGCTACGTTTTCCGCGATGATATCGATGCGGAAGCGCTCGGCCGTCATGCCGCTTGCGCTGATATCAAATGATTGAAAAAGCCCCATGATCAACCTCCGGGCGGCTTCATCGCCGCTTTCAATGAAGTGAACTCATGTGAAGTGGCGTCTGCCAGCATCCTGTATCGGATCTGCTCGCTTGCCAGTTCCATGTTTTCCTGGTCAATGTCTACATTATTGGTATCGATACGGTACGAAAAATTCGGATAGTCCGTATATACCTTCGGATTAAGATGCGCCAGATGCGGGCCTTCGGGATCGTTGATGTCCCTTACCTTCTGATCCAGAGCCTCATACTTGGATTTCCCGAGTTCGCTCTCAAGAACCGTCCCGAAGTCAAGGTCCTTTCTCTTGTACCCCGGCGTGTCCACATTCGCGATATTGTTCGCGATGAGGGTTTCCCGCTCCCAGCTGGCGTCCAGCGCTTTGTCCAAAATATTGATATAATCAAAAGCCGAACTGCTGATCAAGAACCTCCCTCCTTTCCGGGATATCCCAAACGTTCCGCCACTTTTGGGCATTTTGTCTTTGTTTTATCACGATTTATATTATATTCAATTTTAATATCTCTGCAACACTTTTTTACAAGATATTGCGCATTCTTTACAGGAAAGTACAATATTTCATCCCTCCTTCCTATTTTTGGGTAACACAAAAGAGATTTATGCGGCTCTAAATCCTTTTAGCCCAATAAATCCCTTTCTGTATGATTTCCCTATTTTTTTATCTTTCGTCCGTTCCTTGGATAGATTGAATAAATTATAGCCGCATTTCGCAAAAAAATCAATACTTTTTCACAAAAACTTTTTCTCACGCCGATCCGCGAACAATGCCACGAAGAGCAGGAAGAGTACGCCGAGAACAAGCTGCAGGGTCTGCGCCCCCACTCCCATCATCGTCAGCCCGTTTTTCAGGATCACATAGAAGAAAACGCCGATGATGACGTTAAGGAACCGCGCCTTTGTACCGCCGGAGATCGGCATCCCGCCGAGCACCAGCGCGATCAGGATCTGCGTCTCCAGCATGCTTCCGCTGTTGCCGGTCGCCGAACCGACCTTCACGACGTTGACGAACGCAGCCAGACCCGTGATGGCGCCGGCAAGTACAAAGATCAGGAATTTTGTCCGGTCCGTCCTTACTCCGGCATATTTCGCTGCCAATTCCCCGGAGCCGATCGCTTTTAACTCCGTCCCGAGCTTCGTGAAATGAAAAGCCACCAGGCCGATCACAAGCACGACAGCCGTAATGGCGATCT
>JAEESA010000183.1 GCA_016286115.1 Lachnospiraceae bacterium | reverse complement strand
TCAGGCTGTTCTCGAAGAACTTGTTGATCGTCGTCAACGTCTCTTCGTCGAATTCGTCCGGCGACTTTCCGTCAAAGATCTCACGGATGAACATCCGGCACAGCGGCAGCGGCAGCTGATAGATGAGGCGGCCGATCCCGAGCTGCGAATAAGCGATGATCTTTTGATCCTCAAAGAAGATCTTGCCCACATCCAGCGCCATCTTGGCTTCTTTATAGGAACGCGAGACCTCCTTGATCTCCTCCACCACGGTGCCGTAGGCGATATACACCGAGCTTCCGTTTTCCCCGCCGGGGAACAGCCCCGCGATCACCTCCGCGGTCTTCTTCAGGTCCTCCGGCTCCTCACCGGGCGCAAGTTCCCGCACGACAATGATATCTTTTTCATCAACCGCGGTCACAAAGTCCTTCGACTTCCCGCCAAAGAGGCTCCTGACCTTCTCCAGCTCGTTTCCGTCCTTCTCCCGGTTCGTCTCCACAAGAAAGACCACGCGCCGCACCTCTGTGTCGATATGCAGCTTCTTCGCGCGATTATAGATATCCACAAGCAGGAGATTGTCCAGCAGCAGATTCTTAATGAAATTATCTTTATCAAAGCGCTCTTTATACGCGACAACCAGACTCTGGATCTGGAACGACGCCACCTTTCCCATCAGGTACGCATTTTCATCGCTCCCCCCTGCCAGCAGGACATACTCCAGAAATCTGTCATCAAACACCTTAAAGAACTGATATTCCTCCATCACCTGGCTCTCTGCCGTGGAAGAAACGAACTCCTTCGCATTGGAGCACAGTTCCTCCGCTTCCGGAAACGTACTGGCAAGCACCTTCCCTTCCGCATCCATCACAGCCAGATCCACCTTGGATATCCCCTTTAATCCATCAATGGTATTTTGAAGTATCTGGTTCGACAGCATCTTCTCTTCCTCCCCCTCCAGTCTACCTTCCTATTTTAATGCACTTCGTCGAAAAAAGGAAGAGGAATTACTATCTTTTTTATGCTAAATTACCTATAATGATTTTCCATGCTGTATCTTCTCGCCTGCCGCTTCAGGATAAACCCGCGTATCTGGCGGTTAATGCGCTCGCTGAGGCTCCCTTTTCCCTCCGGAACGATGTCCCTTGGCATGATCCCGTACCAGATCCTGGCGTTGATCCTCTTTCGGTTACGGACCAGAAACTCCTCCTGTACGGGGCTTCTCATCAGCGACAGCACAACGTCCGCCGACGAAGCATTGATCTCATTCACCGCGCCGTCCCAGTCCCCGCCGTTCTCCTCCAGCGCAAGCCTCCCCTCGAAGATAAGCCGTGGGAAATGCTCCGCGCCATACATCAGAAACTCCGAAAGCTGCTCCCTCTCATCCGCCAGCAGAAAGATCGCCTTATGGTTCCTCTCGATCCGCTTCATAAACTCCCGGAAGAAGAAATGCTCCAGCGTCTCCGTCCTCCGTTCCACGGTATCGCACCCCAGCGCCTGCAGGATCTCCTCCTCCCCGATAATGGTCAGGGACGCCTCCTCCAGATACTTCCTCACCGCAGCATTCGTCTGCGCCGATCGCAGCAGCCTTGTCGTCACCGTAGCCACGGTATCCAGCCTCTTCTCGTCCAGAAAGCTCTCCACGCGCTCCAGCGCCTCATGTGCTGTATAATTATCGATTTCCGTACCCAAAAGATTGACTTTTTTCAGCATAAAACGATTTTATCAGAAGTCTTATTTTTTTGCAAAACCAGCCGAAAACTTATCAACTTTATTGCAACTTCACAAAACATACATTCGAATTTTATGTGGATTACTATTAATTATATCCCGATTTTCTGTGGATAATGTGAATAAAACGGTGTATAACTTCGATTTTCCGCTATTCTATGTCCCGCACCTGTGGATAACCATCCGTTTGATTATTCTGACAAGTCCGCCTCATCCGTTATATACGCTTTTAATTTTGTGCATTCTGCTATTCTTGTTTTTTTACTTGACAGGATTCGCGGTTTTCCTGTGATATTTGCGTAATATAGAGGTTTTGGAGAGGGGCATCGCTCCCGCGCCTGCGGTGGCCGCGAGACTAAGAATTTCCCTTTTACTCTATGGCACCGCAGGCGGGTATTGGCTGCATCTATGCAGGGTTTGCGTAATGAGATTAAAAAAGGAACTGCCCGATCAGGCAGTTCCCGGTAAGTGCTTGGTAAATTAGAAGATACGACGCACCGCAAGGATGTCGCGGTAGTAGGCGGTGGAAACCTTGATACCTGTGGCCGCGTTGCTGGCATGCACGATCTGCCCGTTGCCGATGCAGATACCGACATGGCCGCTGTAGCAGACGATGTCGCCGGCGGACATGCTGCCCACATCGACGCCGTATCCGCAGCCTCTGAGGGCGCTGGAGCTATGCGGCAGGCCTACGCCGAATGCCGCGTATACACTCATAACGAAACCGGAGCAGTCTGTTCCGTTGGTAAGGGAACTTCCGCCGTATACATAGGGATTTCCTACGAACTGCAGTGCGTAGTTTGCTACAGAAGCGCCGCCGCTGCCTCCGGGAGCGGAAACTCCGCCCGAAGCGGATGATCCGGATCCGGAAGACTTGCCGGATTCAGATGCTGCATTTGCCATCTGGCTTCTTCTGAGCTCTTCTTCTGCCCGTTTGCGCTCTTCTTCCTCTTTACGGATGCGGGCTTCTTCCGCTTCCTTTGTTTCACCGTAGCTGTACTCGGTGGAAAGGTCCACGAATTCTGCGGATACATATCCAACACCTTCTTCTACGTTCACGCCGACCCAGCCCCAGTTGTAAAGGTAGGTCTCATCCGCTACCGTCAGCAATTCCTGATCCGGAACCATGCCGATGATCTCGGAATCCTGGGTAGGAAGCTCACGGACATATAAGGTCTCGGTATTGACCTTTGCTACGCGTTTGATCGCCTGTTTGATGACTTCCGGATCGCCGACGGAAATATAATCGGCACTGACGAAGCCCTCGAGATCTCCGGATTTGATGCGGAGCCACTGGCCGTCCTCGCAAACGCCAAGGACATCACAAGCATTGTTCTTATAAAGCTTACCGGCGGGCTCGCTCTCTGCGGAGGGCTCGGTCCGGACATTTACGAAATCTTCAACAACAGCGATCCCTTTGTCTGCAAACTCGCTGACCACTTCATCCGTAAGGAACGCATCTTCATGCGGTTCTTCAGCAGCAACTTCTGCGTCTTCCGCTGCTTCGGTGGATGCAGTGCCTTCTGCGTTTTCTGTTTCAGCAGCTTCGGTGGATGCTGTTTCGGCAGAAGCTTCTGTCCCTGCTTCGGTTCCTGCAGTCTCAGTAGAAGCTTCTGTTCCTGCTTCCGCAGCTTCTGTCGTTTCGGTATCCGTTGCTTCGGTATCCGTTGCTTCGGTATCCGTTGCTTCAGTATCCGCTTTTTTCTTTTTCTTATCTTTCTTCTTTTCTGATGCAACCGCATTCTCTGCCGCTGCTTCAGCTTCGACCTTCTCGGTCTCCTCTGCGTAGATATCGGCCATTACGAGGGAAATGCCTGCAGTAGCCGTATTTTCAAGCTTGCTGGTATTTAAGGATACGCTTTCCGTACCGAGTTCGGTTCCGATCTCCTCGATCGATTCGGAAGTCTTCTCCGTCTTCTTATTCTCTTTTGAAACGGAGGTCAGCGTCAGATTGCCGTTCTTTTTCGTATTCTTCTTGGAAGATGCCTTCTCGCCTGCCTCTTTCGCTGCAGTCTCGGAATCTCCGTTCAGTTCACTGAATACTCCGGCTACGGGAGTTGCTAAAACCGACGTGGCGGGAACAACCGTCATCGTCAAAGCAAACATGCCGCCTACGATCTGCCGAATTACCTTGTTCTTCATAAAATCCTCCGTTTTTAGAATATTCAAACAAATTATTTACAATTTGAAATCGTTTGTTACGAAAATATTACGATTTATTACGGAAGAATTATAACAAAGCCACAGACCGATGTCAAGTTTCAATTCAACAAAAACGGGCGTGGAATGTTGGTTTCCTCTTATGAAAAATGCCTTAATTTACATATTAATGTAACTATATTTAAACATTATTTTGATTGAAATACCGTAATATCCTTGCTATAATATCGTTACCTGAAGCAAGGAGGATAACAGCATGGACGTTTCCAGTATTACTTCTCCAGCGCTCTACGCAATGAAACAGGCCACACCCCAGACACCGGCGTCCGAAGTCGGAACCGTCATGTTGGGAAAGAGTCTTGATGTCGCACAGCAAATGGGCGAATCGATGACCAAGATGATGGAACAGTCAGTGTATCCCGGCGTGGGCGGTCATATTGATATGAGCGTGTAGAGAAGGCAGCAGGAAAAGGAGCGGGCGCAGTGCCCGCTCCTTTTTTACAGGTCTGAGTTCATCTGTACTTCGGCGATAGCTTCGATCTCGATCAACACGTCCTTCGGGAGTCTTGCGACTTCCACGCAGCTCCTGGCGGGGAAGGGCTCCTTGAAGATCTCTGCGTATACCTTGTTGATCGTCTGGAAATCTTCCATATTTTTAATGAAGACCGTTGTTTTTATGACGCTCTCGATGGATGCGCCGCCGGCCTCCAGAAGAGCCTTCAGGTTCTTCATCGCCTTTTCGGCCTGTGCCTCCACACCGCTTACGATCTCTCCCGTGGACGGTTCCACCGGGATCACCCCCGATGTGTAGAGCAGATTTCCAACCCGGATAGCCTGGGAATACGGCCCGATGGCCGCCGGCGCCTTGTCGGTTGCAATGACTTCTTTCATGATCTTACCTCCTTTAATCTTATGGTTCCGTTTTCCAGTGAAATTTTTCTTACCTTATATAAATGTCCCACGGCTCTCTTGAACGCTCCCTTGGACAGCCCCGTTTCCCGCTTGATGATCTCCGGGGAGGCGGCTTCGGTAAACGGCAGGACTCCTCCGTAGGAATCGAGGATCGAAAGCACCTTTTCCGCGTCCTTGTCGATCTGTACATACGCCTTTTCGCGAAGCGTAAGGTCCAGCTTTCCGTCCTCTTTCACGAAGGTCACCTTCGCCTTGACCAGGTCGCCGATATGATATGCGGAAACGTCCTCATGCCGCGGGATCATGGCGGAATACCGGTTATCCACGGCCACAAAGGTCCCGAAATCATGGCCGAATTCATAGATCCGCCCGGTCACCTCATCCCCGATGCCGTAAGGGGAGTTGCGATCCAGCAGCGGATAGAGCTTCTTCATGCTGGCGCATAAGCGGTTGCTGCGGTCCAGATATAGCCGCACCAGAACCTCGTCCTGCTCCTTCACCCTTTCGCTCATCTCTTTATATGGAAGAAACAGATCCTTCGGCAGCCCCCAGTCCAGAAAAGCGCCGATCTTCGTGACCTGTTTCACGGTCAGCACCGCCGTTTTCCCCATGGAAAGCTTCGGGATGACAGTCGTCGCGATGGGGCGATCCTCGGAATCAAGATACAGAAAAACGCGGATCGTCTGTCCGATGGCAGGTTCTGCTGTACCGGCTTTGTCCCGGCTCTCCTCTCCCGCCCCGGGCGCCGCATCTGTCTCAGCACTGCTTCCGGTCGGCACTTCCTTGATCGGGAGCAGGAATTCTTTATTTGTTAAATCGTCAATTAAATAAAATCCAAATTCTTTTTTTCTTGTAATCCTTAATTCCCGGAATTCTCCGAGGCCTATCGCTTCGTTTTCTGCGGCGGTGTCTCTGCCTTTGCCGTAGTTGCCTTTCCCATGGTCGGTCCTGCCAAAGCTGCTCCCGCCGCTGCCGCCTTTACTGTAGGCGCCTCCGCCATAGTTGTTCCTGCCGCCTTTGCCGCTTCCGCCGGTTCCTCTCCTTCGTTCCATCACAGTCCCTCCGTCAGTTCGTCCAGCGTGTTGCCATAAGAGGGAAGGAATTCTCTCCGGAAATCGCCGATCTCCGGCAGGTCCTTTTCCATCTCGGCAAGGGATGCCTCTGTGGAAAGCCGCGCCGAACGGAATTCCGTGTTCCCCGACGACTCCTCTTCCAGGCACTTGATCAGTGCCGAAAACTTATCGGCCGCCTTCACAAGGCGTCTCAGCATTCTCTCCTCCTCTGCGCCCTCAAAGATCTCTTCATACGCCGGCCGAAGATCCTCCGGCAGCTTATCGAGAAGCCTTCTCTCCGCCTCCGCCTCGACCTCCTTGTACGCGGTCTTGAGTTCACGGTTATGGTACTTGACCGGGGTCGGCATGTCACCGGTGATGATCTCCGAGGCATCGTGATAAAGCCCGATCAGCGCCGCTTTTTCGGCGTTTAAGGACTTCCCGTACCGGGTATTTCCGATCACGCACAGCGCATGGGCGATCATGGCGACCTCGAGCGTATGTTCGCTGACATTTTCCGTGCGCGCATTTCTCATGAGCGCCCAGCGTTCAATATATTTCATTCTGGACATCAACGCAAAAAAACCAAAATTTTCCTGTTTCATTTATTTTCTCCAAAAGTTTTTCTTACCTGCGTATGTGGTCAAACTATGATTTTCATAACAAATTCAATTCCCGGAAACAAACACCATTCCCCTTCACCACAGGCGTCGTGACCATTGTAGCAGCCAATAACCATTTTCGCTTCATGGGAAAAGCCTCGCCGAAAAATGTATCTTTATATTATCACGCCCTACCAATCTTCGCCACCTTCCCAAAAAATCGTTTTAGGCATCGATTCAGCAAGGGCCGCGTTCCCCCTTTGGCGAAATATTACCTTGCTCCGCCCTGCAATCGAGTAGGAGGCGGTGATTAAACGACGTCCTCTCA
>JAEESA010000182.1 GCA_016286115.1 Lachnospiraceae bacterium | reverse complement strand
CGGATCGCACCCGGAAAAGACGCCTTTTTTGACTCCATCATTTCTTCGGCTACGCTGGCAGCGGCCATCCTCTACATGACGTTGCATGTGAGCCTGGAGGCCTGGCTCGGCGCGATCATTTCCATTGTGATCATCAAAGCCGGTATCGATATGCTGCGGGAAACGATCAGCAAGATCATAGGAGAACGGGCGGATCCGGAGCTGACGAAGGAGATCAAGCAGACGATCGCTTCCTCCGTGCCCGAGGTCATGGGCGTGTACGACCTCTTTCTCCACGACTACGGCCCGGAGCGGAAACTGGCGTCGTGCCATGTGGAAGTGCCGGACACGATGAAGGCCAACGAGATCGATGTGATGACGCGTAAGGTCCAGGAGGTCGTGTTCACGAAGCACCATGTCATCATGGAGGCGGTCGGCATCTATTCCTACAACACGAACGGGGATCTTGCCGAGAAAGCGAGAGACGAGGTGATGGATTTGCTGTGCGAAGAGCAGTATGTGCTGCAGATGCACGGGTTCTATATGAATATGGAGGAGAAGAAGATCTCCTTTGATGTGATCATTGATTTTGCCGCGCCGGATAGAAAGGCCGTGCAGGAAAAGATCTTAAACGAAGTAAAAAGGAGATATCCGGACTATGATGTGCGTGTCATATTGGATCTGGATATTTCGGACTGAGTAAACCATTAAAAAACCCCGGAACCGTTTCGAGCGGTCCGGGGGATTTTTTACGGCGGGCACAGTGTGTAGCTCTCCTCTTCCATCGGCGGAAGGGAGGAAAGGTCGTAAGGCGTTCCCTGATAAACAAAGTTCAGCCAGTTGGAGTAAATGCAGTTGGAAGCCGAACGCCAGGAAAGGATGGGTTCCTTCGACGGGTCGTCATCGGGGTAATAATTCACCGGGATCTTCGGGTTCAGCCCTTTATCCACATCGCGCCGGTATTCCTTGTCCAGCTCGAACCGGTCGTATTCGCTGTGGCCGGTGACGAAGACCTGGCGTGAGGAATAAGCCAGGATCACGAGGCTTCCGACCTTTTCATCCACGCCGCCGGCAACCCGGTAGAGCTCGGGATTTTTATCGACGGCTTCCTCGTCAATGCCCGTGTAACGGGACACCGGGCAGAAAAAGATATCATCCATGCCGCGCATCATCATTTTTTTCCGATGGAGCACCTGCTGCGGATAAACGCCCGAAAGCTTTTCATCCAGAGCGATCTTTTTGATCCCATGGTGCAGATACAGCCCGGCCTGCGCGCCCCAGCAGATGTGGAACGTGGAAAACACATGGGTCTTGGACCATAAAAGGATCTTTTTCAGCTCCTCCCAGTAGGCCACTTCCTCAAATTCCATCTGCTCGATCGGAGCGCCGGTCACAATGAAACCGTCGAAGTTCTGGTCCTCGAAATCCGAAAAATCCCCGTAGAATTTGTTCAGATGCTTGACGCTCGTGTGTTTTGGCGTATGGGATTCCAGCTTCATGAAGGAAATCTGCGTCTGGATCGGGAAATTGGAGAGGGCGCGAAGCAGGTCCAGCTCCGTATCCTCTTTTAAGGGCATGAGGTTTAAGATCAGGATCTGCAGAGGGCGGACGTCCTGATGCGAGGCCCGGCCTTCGTCGATCACAAAAATGTTTTCCGATTCCAGGATCTGCTTTGCCGGCAGATCGTCCTGTACTATGATTGGCATGTTCTTTCTCTCTTCATTTTCTAAAAATTTTCTTATATATTATAGAGTATCCTTTTACTTTTCTCAATAATCTTGTATAATTAAACATTGTTTATGATGTTTTTCAGTCATGAAGGGAGCGGTATCGAAATGAGAGAGATCGTGATCAGTACCGAGAGCGGATCGGATCTGCCGGAAAAGATCGTAAGGAAATACGATTTCAAGGTGATCCCGATGCATGTCATTATGGATATGAAATCCTATGATGACGGTACTTTTCCGGTGGAAAAGGTCTATGAGTATTATGAAAGAACCGGAGCGGTGCCGACGACGGCAGCTGTCAATGATTACGAATATGTCCGGTTCTGGAACGCGCTCCGCGAGAAGCATCCCGGCTGCGTGATCATGCATTTTACTTACTCTTCTCTTGCTTCCTCCACACACCAGTCCGCAATGATCGCCGTAAAGAGCGTTGAAGATGTGTATGTCATCGATACCTTAAATGTGTCCGGCGGCTGCACCGCGCACATGGTGGAAAGCTATAACTACATCAAGAAAAAGCAGGAAAAGGGGGAGATCACGGATTATAAAGCGCTCGCCGATGAGCTGCAGGCGCTTGCCAAACGAGCGGTCTGCCACTTTATCCCGGGAACGCTGGAGTATTTAAGGGCCGGCGGCCGGGTTTCCAACGCGCAGTACATCGGAGCGACGCTCCTGAACTTAAAGCCGGTGATCGAAATGGTGGAAGGGAAGCTGATCGCCACAAAGAAGTACCGCGGAACCATGTCGAAGATCGTGGACAAGTTCATGCAGGAATTTGTGGAGCAGTATAAACCGATCAAGGACTGCTTATATCTCATGTATTCCAAGGGCCTCGAGGACAGCGTGCTGAAGCGGATGGCGGAGAACGCGCTGAACATGGGCTTCAAGACCTATGAATACGTTATGACCGGCTGCGTCATCTCCTGCCATGGCGGCAAAGGCGCCATGGGATTGGCGGCGATAATACCGTAAGAAAGAACCGGGAATTCTTTATCCGGTCTTCATCATACCTCCTCATAGCTGGTTGATCAGGCCCTGCAGCCCTTCACGCTCATAGATTCCGCGATAGTATTCCACTTCATCCCGGATCAGTTCGTCAATGACCTGCATTCCCAGGAGCTCCACCGGAGCCTTGTCATCGGTCAGGATCTTATCTCCGCCTTCATAGGGGACGAGATCGGCTTCCACGATTTCCATCATATAGGAAAGCTTCGGATCATTCAGAGTCTTTGCGGAGTCGGCAAACGCTGTCAGTGAAGACGCGCCGGTGCCGGCAAAAAGCTCCCGGTTCGTGCTGTTGGCTACGTCAACGGTCACAACCTCCGGGAAGACGGAGGCGATCGTGTCCGAGAGGTATTCGTTGATACTGCCTTCCCCTCCTCCGCGCATGTTCATGTTCACGACCATGATCCCGTTATCGGTAAGATGTTCACGAACCTGTGAAAAGAATTCATAGGATGACATCTGAAAAGGGATTGTGATGTCCTGATAGGCGTCCACCATGATCACGTCGTATTTTTCGTTTGCCGTGGCCAGAAACGCGCGTCCGTCGTAGGTATAGACCGGAATGTCTTTATCCAGTTCAAAGTATTCATAGGCGAGATCCGTGATCCGGTCATCGATCTCCACGGCTTCCACCGAAATCCCGTCAAAGTAATTCCGGCACTGCTTCGCGAAGGTGCCGCTGCCGTTTCCGAGCACAAGGAGCTTGCCGCCGTTACTCTGATCACTAAGGCCGGCCATGAACGGAGCAGCCAGGGCGTAGTCATAATACATGCCGGTCAGTTCGTCCTGTTTCATGAGGATGGACTGGACGCCGAAGAGCACGTTCGTGGACAAAGCCACCTGGCGGTCGTCTTCCTTGACCTGAAGGTAGTTATAAACGGATTCTCCTTCATAGGCGAGGTCCTTTTCCCAGAAGGCAAAGGAGCTGTCGTGGCCGAAGATGCAGCACAGGACGAAAAGGATCGATGAAACGATGGCAGCCACCTTTTTCCTCTTCTCGGAGATGAAATAGAGAAGGGCAAGGAGCAGGAGGATCCCGCCGAAGATCAGAAAACTGATGGCGGTGCCGACGGAAGGGATCGTGACAAAGGTCGGCAGAAAGGTGCCGAGGATGCTGCCGATCGTGTTTGTCGCGCCGAGCATGCCGACGACTTTTCCGTTTTCCTCCAGATTGTCTGTCGTGTATTTCACGAGGGACGGGGTCACGGTTCCGAGCAGAAACAGCGGAAAAACGAAGACCACCATGCAGGAGATAAAGGCTGCGATCACAAGAAACCCTGTGTTGACGGTAAAGATCAGAAGCCCTGAAACACCTGCGATCACGTATTTTCCGAGGACGGGGATCGCCGCGATCCAGATCGCCGCGATCAGGATCCTCTTATAAAGCCGGTCCGGATCCGGGTCCTTATCGGCTTTTCGCCCGCCGTATACGTTTCCGAGCGCCATCGCGATCATGATCGTGCCGATGATGATGGTCCATACGATCTGCGAGGAGCTGAAATAAGGGGCGAGGAGGCGGCTGGCGCCGAGCTCGACCGCCATGACGGCCATGCCCGCGAAAAATTCGGTCAGATAAAGATATGCTTTGTTTCCTAAAATTCCTTTTTTCGTATTCATAATTCCCTATTATAAAGTCAGGGCTTTTTCTTTTCAAGATACCTCTTTTATGCTAAAATTTTGCTATGAAAACACTATTTGTTATCGATGCAAAAGACTATGAGGAAGACTGGCCGGTCTTAAAAGCCACGACCGTGCGGGGCATCATCCGAAAGGACGGACTCTTTGCGATGCAGAAGAACCGCTTCGGGGTGTATAAGATCCCGGGAGGCGGGCCGGATGAGGGAGAAACCTATGAAGAGGCCCTGATCAGGGAAGTGAAGGATGAAATGGGCTTCATTCTGGACCCGGCTTCGATCCGTGAGATCGGAATGGTGTTTGAAAAGCGGGAGGACGCCTTCAAAAAAGGGAAGGTCTTCGAGCGCTGCACCCGGTTTTATGACTGTCAGATCCTTAGTGAGACCGGGGAGACAAACATGACAAAGAGCGAGATCGCCCTCGGGTTTGAACCGGTGTGGGCGGACATGGATACGATCATCCGTGAAAACCGTCTTTGCCTTGTGGAAAAATGGAACATCCGGGATACGGAGTTTTTTGTGTGGCTGAAAGAGCAGGAGGAGCATGTTTAGTACAGACGATTACCGGACAGCAGAAGAATTTTTGATGCTTTATTGTCCGAAGCCGGATTCGGTGATCACGGGCGCGCTTCCTCCGGATTGGGAAGAACGGACAGACAAGCGGGATATGGATATCGTCATTCCCTGCTATAATGTGGAGCAATATGCCGAACAATGCCTGGATTCGATCGTTCCGCATCCGTTTCGCGAAAACGTCGGGATCTTTCTCGTGGATGACGGCTCTACGGACAGGACCGGTGAGATCCTGGAATCTTACCGCCGCTTTCCTCATGTCACCGTGATCCATCAGGAAAACCGGGGCTTGTCGGAGGCCAGAAATGCCGGGATCCGTCTGTCGAACAGCCGGTTTCTTTTTTTTATCGATTCAGATGACTATGTCGTTCCGGAGCATGTGGAAGAAATGCTTGTGTTTGCCATGAAGAACGAGGCGGATTCCGTGCGCGGGGTGACGTATAATGTTTTTGAGGGGGAGGAGATAAAGCCCCCCGCAGAGGAAGAAACGGGAGTATTTGAAGAGATCCCGCCGCTGGATGCGACAGCGTACGCCTGGGGCACCGTGCTGAACGCAGGGCTTTTTAAGGAGCTTTGCTATCCCGGAGGGTATCTTTTTGAAGATGTGCTGATGCATCTCGTGATGTCTCCGCTGTGCAAAAAAAGCTATCTTTACCACAGATCGTCGTACGCCTACCGCATGAACCCGGAGGGGATCACGGCAAAAAGCCAGTTCCAGCCGAAAGCGGTCCACTCCTTCTGGATCCTGTATCCGATGCTGGATACCATTGAGAAAATGCAGATCCCGCTGGAAAGCGGCCTGTATAATAAGATCCTGGCGCATATCGCGCAGACGCATATCCGGATCGCCAAACTCGAAGATAATGTGAAGGTGGCAGTTTTTATCGCCACCTGCGGCAGGATGAAGGAGATCAATCACACCAGGACCACGGATGACCAATACCGTGCTCTTTTGCAGAAAGCGATGCTTGCGGAGGATTATTCACTTTACGATCAGGCCTGCAGACTGGTTTTTGAGGCCCTGCGCGTGGGAAGGTAAAGTGGGAACTTCGACGCGGGAGGTTCGCCGGCCTTAGGAAAACAGGTCACGGTCAAGCTCGCGCGCTCTGGCGGTCCAGGACTCCGTTGTGCGGGCTCTTTGACACCCGGTTTCCGCCATTTCGCAAAGCGCCTTTTCATCGGAAAGGAGAGAGGTTATCTTATCCGGAAGGGTATCGATCTCGTTCAGTTCAAACAGAACAAGCTCTTTTCCGTTTTCAAAATTCTCTTTCATATAGATCGAACTGTCGCTGACAACGGCCGCTTTGGCAAGCATTCCGTTGAAGATGCGATCATGCGTCCCGTCCTTGAACCAGGTCATGGTATTGAGGACGATCTTTGTTTCACGCATCAGTTCCACGATCCGGTAGGAGCTGACTCTTCCCTTGAATTCCAAAGAAGGATATTGGCTGATCCAGTCCAGATACTGCCAGTTATTACCGTAAAGCGTGACCGGCAGGCCGGCTTTTGCCAGGGTGCGGATCAGCTTTTCCCGGAAATGGGAAACGGCCAGACCATCGATAAAATGGAGCTTTTCGATCACGGAGCAAAGTTCCGGGTCCGGGAGCCGGATCCCTTCTTCCAGAAGGCAGGTTTCGATCGCGTCTTCCACCGTGCGCTGCGGTTCCTCGATCAGCAGTGAGAGCGCATGATCGGAAACAGTCTTTGCGTCAAAATCAAGGCTGCTGAGATCGGGCAAAGGACTCACCTTTCCGGGCAGGGAAACGCCGCCTGCATAGAGCAGGGAGATCGGCCGCTCTGATATCGGGCCGCCGTAGGTCCCTTCATCATTTCCGCCATGGGGAAGAAAACCGATGGTTGTGATCTCAGGGTAAAAGCGGTTCAAGTAGGCCATATGATTC
>JAEESA010000181.1 GCA_016286115.1 Lachnospiraceae bacterium | reverse complement strand
CAGCTCCTTCAGGATCTCTGTCTGTACTGCCTGCTGATCATCCCGGATCTCCGGCAGCGTATGGCTGCTGATCACCCGGTTGATCACGTTACGGACCAGCCCTTCATTTGCCGCAAGCATGGGCTGCTTATCCGCATAATCGCCGTCCTTTGTGTTCAAAGAAAGTACGACGGAAACCATCGCTACGTGTTTGTCGCCGCCCTCACTGCCGTCGGGCTTCAGGTTGATCGTCATGGTGTCGGCGATCGCGTAGGTCTCTATATCCTCGATCGGGATCGTCGCGGAGGTCTTGATCTGTCCGCTGGAAAGCTCCAGATCGATGGCTCCGGCGATCTTACCGATGAGCTCGTTTGTCTTCTGTGCCTGTGGAAAGACCGTGATCATCATCAGAGCGGTCATTGCCGTATTGATCACCAGGAGAGCAAGGATCAGCACAGATATCATATTCTTTTTCATTTTGTCATTCCTCTCCTTCCATGATGTTTTCGGAATTATAGGAGTTGTAGATCTTGATCTCTACCCGGCGGTTCCTGGCTCTGCCTTCCGGCGTTGAATTATCCGCCACCGGCACATATTCCCCGCGGCCCGAGCTCTTGATGTGGCCGGACGGGATATCGGTAATGCTCCGGATATAATCCGCCACGGACAGGGCCCGGTACATGGACAATACGTCATTGCTCTCAAACCGCGCGCTGTGGATCGGCACGTTATCCGTATGCCCTTCGATCTCGATCACATTATCTTTATAGTTCTGCAGGATCAGCCCGATCTTGTCGATCAGGGGGATCGCTTCTGCCTTGATATCCGAACTTCCTGAGTCAAAGAGGATCGCTCCGTTTAAGGTAAGCTGCACATACTGTGCGTTAAAGGAAACCTCCACCTGGTCCTGGATCCCGTATTGCTGGCTCAGCTGCTCGATCTCATCCGCCATTTTTTCGGATTCGGACAGCTCGCGCTGCTCCAGCTCCTCCATGGCTTCCTGAAAGGCCGCTTCTTCCTCCAGGTTCCCCTCTTCTCCTTCCGCGTCCGTTTCGCTTTCGCTGTCCGTGGAATTCGCCTGAGGGTTGTAATATACGTCCATCATCTGCAGCTGGGAAATACCCGAGCTGATCATCCCCGCGTCACCGACAGAAGAACCGCCGGCCGGCAGGATCGAAAAGCTGGACTGCAAAGAGGCCACCACTGCTTCGAACTTCGCCGCATCCACGGAACTCATGGAGAACAGAAGCACGAAGAAGCACAGTAACAAATTCATTAGGTCGGAGAAGGTAGCCATCCATCCAGGAGCACCTCCGCCGCCGGATTCTTCCTTCTTCTTTTTGGCCATCAGCCTTCTCCTCCGGCCGCTTCACCGATGTTGAGAGCTTCTCTCTGCGACGGCGCGATGAAGGATTTCAGCTTTTCTTCGATAACCCTGGGGTTCTCGCCGGCCTGGATCGAAAGCAGGCCTTCCACGGTGATCTCCTTCACCATCATCTCGTTGTCATTATTCACGGACAGCTTTGCGCCGGCCGGTGCGCAGATCCAGTTTGCGATCAGCGACCCGTACAGCGTCGTCAGAAGAGCAACGGCCATGTTCGGTCCGATGGTACTGGCGTCTTCCAGGTTCTTCAACATGTTCACGAGACCGATCAGGGTCCCGATCATTCCCCACGCAGGGCCCAGAGCTTCCCATCTGGCCCAGAAACCGATGACCTTCTTATGCCGCTGTTCGATACAGGCAAGGTCCGTTTCCAGGATCCCGCGTACGAGCTCCGGATCGGTACCGTCGACCACGAGCATGATGCCCTTCTTCAGGAACGGATCCTCGATCCCGTTCGCCGCCTCTTCCAGCGCCAGCAGCCCCTCTTTCCTGGCCACGTTGGAAAGCTGGATGATATTGCCGATCACCTCTCCGATATCGTATTTCGGGTCCTTGAATGTCATGGTCAGCGACTTCACGCCCGCCATAAAGTCCGGGAGCTTATGGCAGCCCAGTGTACCGAACATGGATCCGCCGATCGTGATGATAACGGACGGAATATCAATGAAGTTTGCAATTGCCGCTGTACCACCGGAACTGACGATTCCGAAGATAACCATGACCAATCCCAGTGCAAACCCGGCTAAACTCGCTATATCCAATGTCGTATTCCTTATCTAAAGTCCTGTTTTTGTGCGCCAAAAATAGACATACTCCAAGCACTATTATTGATTTTACCCGACTTTGCGCAGGTTGTCTACTTTTTCTTTCAAATTGAGTGTGCAACCCGCATAAAATCGGGGTTTTCATTTTTTTCTCCTCGTCCGGAACCGCTTCCGCAGACCGTCGAAAAGGAAAATACCGCAAAACGCCGGCGGGAATTCCGCCGGCGTCCTTGCCGAAAAGCTTCGTCCAATTCAGTTATTAGAGATCATCTATTACCTCTTCAGGTTGATGAGTTCCTCGAGCAGGCTGTCCGAGGTGGTGATCACGCGGGAGTTCGCCTGGAACCCACGCTGCGTCGTGATCATGTCCGTGAACTCTGTGGAGAGGTCCACGTTACTCATTTCAAGCTCGCCGGAGGTCATCTTCGAGCCATCCGCGCTGATCTCCTGCCCGATCCCGTCGAATTCACCGGAGTTCAGGGTCGTCGCATAACAGGACTCGCCGACCTTCTCAAGACCCGAGGCATTGGAGAACTGCGCCACGGCGATCTGTCCGAGAAGGACCGTGTTGCCGTTGTCGTAGGAGCCATAGATCTTTCCGTTGTTCTGCACCGAAAGACCGGTCAGGGCGCCGAGCTTCTTTCCTGCTTTGGCGTTGTCCGTCGCGCTCGTGCCGCGGTTCATGCCGGCGGTGGAAACTTTTCCGTTGTTCTCACTGATCAGATAGCCAAAATCCACCTTGATGTCCTTGAAGGCGTCGGAGTAATTATGATAAGTCGTACCGGCCACGGGTTCCGCAGGCTCCCGTCCAGTTTCACCGCTCGGTTTCAGATCGTTGATCGCAGTACGAAGATCGATGGAGAGAGGATCTTTTGTCGCCGCTGCTCCACCCTGGCTCACTCCGACAAATTCTCCCGTCTGGGTATCGAAATATAACATTGTGTCCGCAAACGCCTTTGATGCGACATTAGCGGGATCTAAAGTGTAGTCACCGTTGGCGTCATATTTATGCGGCAGCACTTCTTTATTGTTCTGATCCAAAATAGAAGTCAGCTGAACCGAAAACTGCCCTTCCGGCAGCTTTTGCATGGCAGCTCCCGTTCCGGTATGATCCTTGATGGCAAATTTGGCGGTATAGGGATAGCCCTTATCGTCATAGAAGTTCAGAGACATCGTATATCCGGCGTCCGTACCCAGATCCGGCGTATTCTTATCCACGATCCCGGAGACATAGGCCTTCTGCGTGGCTTCCGGAGCACTGGTCAGGTTTTCGGTCTTCATGATGTTCAATGCGCTGACCGTGTCTTTTTTGATCTCGATCGTCCCGTCGGGCAGCGTTATCGCCTGCCAGCCCATGACATGATACCCTGTGGAGTCCATACATAAGGTTCCGTTTCCATCAATGTAAAAGCAGCCGTCTCTGGTGAAAAGGTTGCCGGAACCGGAGTCGACGATGAAGAAATTCGTGGAGTTGGAGTCGGTAAGACGCAGGTCAAAGGGATTTCCTGTCGTCTGCGCCGCGCCGGCGGTCGTGATCTTCATGGCCGTAGCCGCTGTCGATACGCCAAGACCGATCTGCTTGGCGTTGACACCGCCGATGGTGGCAGACGGCCCGCTCGCTCCGGAAAGGTTCTGGTAGATGATATCGGAGAACGTCACACTGGAGGCCTTGAAAGCCACGGTGTTCACGTTCGAGATGTTGTTACCGATAACGTCCATTTTGGTCTGGTGATTTTTTAACCCCGACACTGCGGAGTAAAGTGATCTCATCATAAGGCATTTCCTCCTGCTGCACTTTTCGTGCTATACTTCCACGGTCTCTCCCGCGGTTCCTTCGGTTGCTTCTCCATCTTCTTCCGCAGCCGGTCCGTACGCTCCGCCGGCTCCGTATTCGCCCCAGCCATACTGCATGCAGATCTTTTCCAGCGTCTCCAGTTTGTCGACTGCGCTCTTGCTCAAGAACTGCTTCGTATAGGAGTCCATCGAGTCATAGAGGTAACGGAGCTTCGCCACATTGACTGCATCCGCCTGCGAAAGGCTCGCGGCGTTCGGGAGCTGGCCTGCCAGGTTCGAGAAGGTCGCCGCCATCACATTGGCTTCCGAATACTTCTCATCCATCACAGTCACGAGGTCTTCTGCATTGTAAAGTTCATCTTCAATAGAAACATAGTTCTTGCCGTTTTCGTGGGTTACAAAATCCACTTTGCCGGTGATCTCTTTTACATTCCCCTGCGCATCCGTCACATTCAGGGTCACATATTTGCCGACCAGATTGTCCACATTCATCGCCGCCATGTTGACCTTCATGTCATCCAGCGCCTGGACCTGGCTGAAGGTCGCCATCTGCGCCACATAATCGGTATTGGAAGAAGGCTCCAGCGGGTCCTGATTCTGCATTTCCGCCACCAGAAGGTTTATGAAATCCATCTGGTCCATGGAGCTGTTACTTTTTGTATTTTTTGCCTGGGATACCACAGAGGATGTGTTGTTTACAAGCTGCCCGTCTACGATCTGCTGTGTGTATCCGGTGAGGTCGATCGCCATGATTTTCCTCCTTTCCTTACGCCTTTGCGTCCATTGTGTTGCCGTTGTCCAGCATGATGCGGGCGGCGAGCTGTTCTTCCTCTGACATGAGGCCGCTCATGCCGTCGAGATCATCGGAGCGGAGCGTTCTTCTTTCGCCCTGCCGGTTCTCTCTTTCCCCCGGCTGCCCTTCCTGCTGCATCTGGGTGTTGCCTTCTTCGAGGTTCCGTTCAAATTCGTGGGATGCGACGGTCACTTCCACTTCCGTCACCTTCATTCCCGCATTTTCAAGCGTGCTGCGAAGGTTTGCGATCTGGGCTTCCAAAGCCTCCTTCACGGCCAGGTTCATCGTTTCGATCCGGGCGGTCAGGTTTCCCTGCTGTTCGGTCACGTTGATGAGAAGCCGTCCCAGATGCGCGGGATTTAACTGCATCTCTACTGAGGTGGTGTCTGCGTTGATCCGTGTCCTCGCGAATTCCTGGATCTGGTTCATGAGCTCTCTCGGATCCACCGCAGGCCTTGGCGGCTCCTGTACGGCTTCCGGCTGCTGAATGCGAAATTCATTTCCCGGTGCCTGCGCGTTATGCGCCGCTGCCGCATGTTCCTCCCCCTTCGGGAGCTCTGTTTTTTCTTCCTTTGTAAGGTCTTGAGAAGCATTTTCCTCTTTGCTTCCCATATTCTGGGAAAGGTTTTCTTCCTCTCCTTCGGTCTGTACGCCTTCCTGAATGGCTACAGCCTCCGTTTCATCCGGCGTTTCTTCCGTAAGGTCCTGCGTCCTTATCTCTTCCGACTTCGGCGCCGGTTCACGGTATGTGCTTTCCACTTCCGCGCCGTTCTTTTCTCTTACTGCTTCCTTCTCAGGCGCCTCAGCCGTATCGGTCGTTTCAGTTTTTACATTTACGGTCTCGCGATCCGGTGTCGTTTCCACCTTCTGTGCCGGCGCTGCATCATCCTTTTGTGCGGTATTCGTTTCCGGCAGCGGCGGGATCGTCTTCGTTTCCGGTTTGTTTTCCGGCACAACAAAATCCGCCGGTAGTGTTTCCTCTGGCGGTGCTTCCTCAATCTGCATTCCGGCCTTCACTAATTCTTCCACCGAAATGCCGCTCTCTTCCGTGAGATTCGTGACAAGTTCATTGACTTGACCCATGATTCCGTTCAGGTTCTGATTCAGCAGCAGCTCTGTTTTGTCTTCCGTGCCCGTGGCCTCTGCCACAAGCGCTACCAGGTTTTCCGGGATCAGAAGATCTGTATAGGTCAGCCCCAGAGTCGCCATCGCGTCTTCGATCTCTTCTTCCGACAGGTCGGTCTCTTCCGAAAGGATCTTTTTGATCCCTTCTTCGATCTTCCCGATCAGTTCCTTCATTTCCTCGGGATCCTTCGGGAGTTCCTTCGGCGCGTCCTCGATCTTAATGCTGTCACGCCTTGCGATCGGGCTTTCCGTTTCCGTCTTTGTCGTTTTCACCGAAGAGTTGACATCCTGCTCTTTCAGGTTCTTCCCCTGCGCCATGCTCTGCTTTTTCAGCATCGCATCAAAACTGGCTCTTCCGTCCTCCTGGCCCTGCTTCGCCTCCTTTGTGTTCGCCGTCATCAGCTGATTAACGGCTGCTCCTCCGGAGACACCTTGAACCGATGTACTTGCCAATCCATCTCCTCCTTTCAGCTTATTTGTTAGGTTTAATCTGGATAGAGTATTTCGGTCAGCATTGCCGCGTTTTCCGTACTCATCTTTGCCAGGATATCAGAGGCAGTCTGGTTATCCATGTTCGCGAGGATCTCAGCGACCAGCGCCAGATCGTTCGTCATCGAATCGAAGATGGCGGCTGCGTTCTTCGGAGCCATCGCGGAATACCGCGCCACGTAGTCTTCCATTTCCTTGCTGATCGCGTTCTGCCTTACCGCTTCCCGATATAAAGCCTCTGCATTCAGCGGGTCAATACTCTCGTAATACTCTATATATTCTTTTATATCGGGTGCATTCTCCGAAAAGACAACCTCTTCGTAAAATTTTTGTTTTTCTTTTTCAAATTCCGCCTGCTGTTCCTCATAAACTCTGAGTTTCGCGACCTCGGCTTCAAGCTCCGCCACCTTCGTATCCACGGCAGCGTTCCCTTCCTGCGCCGCAGCAAGCTCCTGCTCCAGCTGCTTGATATACGCCACGGCGTCTTCCACCGAGTCATAG
>JAEESA010000180.1 GCA_016286115.1 Lachnospiraceae bacterium | reverse complement strand
ATCGGACGAAATGTTATATTACCCCGGTGGGCGCCGCCGGCTCAGGCTGGAAAAGCACATGTATATCTTTGCACGGATCCTTTTTGAAAGCAGGAATCCGTTTCAGCCCGGTCTTATAATGCAGGTCGCAAATAAGCTTCCGAAAGAAGTGTCCGGTCTGATGATGCTGATTTTTGAGCCCATGCAGACTTTTCTCGCGAGCCTTTCCATGATGACGGGAAAGGGAACAGACCTGAACGGGTTGAAACAGGAATTGAAGACCCTGTTCAGTCAAAAAAATGAGAATTTGATGAACGTTCTGAAAAATCTGGATGCGGGACTGGAAGAAAAGGTGCAGGCTTCCATGGACAAGATCCAGGATACGATCAAAGGGAAAACGGATACACTCTTTAAGCCGAAAACACGGCAGGATGACCGGCCAAATGAGCAGCAGAATGAAGCGCAGCAGCCTGTGGAGCAGAACAGGGTGCTTACGAAGCAGGAGAAGGAAGAAAGGCTCAAAAGGCAGGAACAGCAGCTGAAAGATATCATGCAGGAGTCCATGAAGGGGAACAAAGGGCAGGGACTATTCATCAAACTGATCTTCCTGAATTATTTCAAAGGCGCAGAGACTTTAGATCAGCGCAGCATGATCGGGGCTGCCTTACGAAACGTTTCGCCGGCAAAATTAAGGCCGGATTTGGAGAATGCCGCCAATGAGGACGATTATATCGCCATGTTAAAGCAGATCGAAAAGATCGATGCGCAGGAAGGCGGAGAGTTCCTCGGCGGGATCTTAAAAGGCGCGGGGCCGCTTTTTCAGAAGATATTGCAGGGGCTTCCCATGGACGGCGTGGATGAGTCACTTCGGACGGCTCTCGAAGACATGAAATCCAAACTGGCGCCGATCCCGGATGAAATCGTGAAAGCCCAGCTCTTTGGCATGGTGGAGAGATCCGGCGGCAGGATCCAAAAGATCGAGGTGGTAAAGGCGCTCGGCGCCGCCTCGGTGGGGCAGACCTTCCTCTGCAAAATGTACGGGCCAAACTTTCCGGAGGAAGGCAAGGATGTGGTCGTCAAGCTCCTGAAGCCGGATGTAAGGAACCGTATGATGCGGGAAAAGAAGGTCATGCTGGAGTGTGCCAAAAATACAGACAAATCCGGCGGAATGGAAGCGACCTATCTCGGCCAGCTTTCCCGGATCGAAGAGGAACTGGATCTGACCATCGAATCCAGAAACGTGATCCTGGGGAAGATCTATGACAACTCCTCCATTCAGGGGCAGGCCTCTGACCAGGTCACTTCCGTTAAGCTGGAAAGCCATGTGGAGCCTACCGTGAACGCCATGATGCTGGAAAAAGCGCCCGGGATCACGGTTGATCAGTACAAGAAGGATCTGGCTCTTCAAAGGGAAGAAAGGGAGAAACGGTTCCTTCGGACAGAGAATGAGGATCTGGAGGAGGCAATGCACAGAGGTTTCTTTGGCGATACGGATGAGATGAATAAAAGGGATATCGCTTATCTGGAAAGGCTGTTTGAGGAACGAAAGGGGATCCTTGCGGAACTCAAAAAACTCCAGAAACGGCAGGTCTATCTTGTGAATCTGGCGCGGAAATGGGTTAAGGAGGGAATCTTCGGGGAAGGCTTCTACCACGGCGATCTTCATGCCGGGAACATTATGATCGATGATGAAGGCGCCACGGTCATCGATTTCGGAAACGCGACCAAACTGACGGAAGAGCAGCAGACACATGTAACGCGCATGGTTGCCGCGGCGGCGGCGGGGGATGTCGAGGTCTATCAGGAAGGGCTGCACGCTCTGATCAAGAAGGACTTTGAGAAGACCTATCAGGATAAAAAAGAGCAGCTTACGAGAGAACTGAAGAAAGTATTTAAGCTTGGATCGCCCAAATCCGCCGGACTAAGGATCGCGGTCTCGCTTTTAAAGGCACAGGAACTGGGGATCGAAGTGCCTTCGTCCATCCATAATTTCTCTCAGTGCCAGCTGCGCCTTCAGAATTCCATCGATGATCTGATCTCGGAGATGAATGATCTTTCAAAGCAGCTTTCGGAAATGGACGAGATCATCAAAGAGACAGGGCAGAATAAGGATCGGCTGAAGTTTGATATCTTCACGGATCTTCTGGTCAGTTCATCCATCGGAAAGATGGCGGCGGAAGAACCGAAGGATGTTGTGGGCAGAGAAAGAGACGACCTGTCGATGCGATACTGGAAGATCGCTTTCAATGATGTGGAGGCGCAGATGAACTTCTTTCTTTCCGGCATGTTTTACACGGGGCGGCTGCAAAAACTGGAAGATAACGACGGAATCCTGACCATGGATGCGGCGAAGGAAATGATCCGTGTCAAACTGGAGAATCTGCCGGGGATGCTCAAAGACGAGATGAAGGAGGCGGAGCAGGAGGAGCAGCGTCTGGAGGAGCTTGAGCAGAAGTTTATCTTAAATAAATCGAAAGACAAGACGGAGAAGGAGAAGCTGGAGGAAGAATATGAGAAGATGTCTTCCGATGATAGGATATATATCGATAATCTTCGTGCGTACAGGGAAAGTCTGGTAAGTACGAAGGCTGCGGAAGAATATGCGAAAAGAAAAGAAGAATGGGAGAAGCTTGAGAAAAAAGAACAGAGAAAATGGAAAGCCAAAGTTAAAAGCGAGCTGCGGAAGAAGCTGAACGAGGATCCGGAGTATATCGCAAAACAGAAGGAACTGAAAGCAACGCGGAAAAAAGAAAAATTGAAGCCAAAGCGGCAGAAGCTGGTGGAGCATATAAAAAGTAACGTTGCACCGGCATTCCGGAAACTCGAGTTCGCAGTATCGGACGGCTGTATAGAAGTGGTCGAAAGCGCTGTGGAGAAATTTGTGAATGAAGAGATGAGCACGGAGGATTATGAGCGTTTCTTAAATGGGATCGAAGGCTATCTCAAGGATAAGATCGAAAACGCAAAAGGTGTGCTTGCTGCGTATAAAAAGCTGGAACCTGTTCTTTCGGATGGAACAAAAAGCAGGGATGAAAAAACAAAAGCATGCAGCGAATTTTTGAAGGATTACCAAAATATCGGCGCTTTTTATGCTGCACAGGGAACCATGGGGCTGCAGAGCATTACCCTTTTTAGGATGTTCTTACGGGATCAAAACAAAGACATCAACCACAAAGAGGCGGTCCGTCTGACCGCCAGCCGATGGGCAGAGGAGGATAAGGAGAATGAGCCGACGCTGCAGGAACTGATCGCCGGGTACAATGAACACCTTGCGGCGCATCCGGATCATCCGGAAGAAAGGCTTGCGAAGGAAGATGAGATCGTAAACAGGATCCTTATGCTCACGGAGAAAAAGATGAAGCCGCTGATGACCGGGTTTGAGGAAACGGCGGATGTCGAAGTGAAGGATTTCCTGAATGTGATGGGAGAAACCATCCAGGAGAACATGAAGACCGCATTTTTACGGATGGGCGCGAAGAAGGCCATGGAGTACCGCAAGATCTTCCAGGAACAGGCGTAGGGAGTATCCTGGAAGCTGCAATTTGACTGTTTGGCGGGCCCCGCTGCGTGCCGTGGGGGAAAACCCTTTTTTGAAAAAGGCTGTGGGAAAGCTGAACTGCAAAAAACTTTCGGAAGCGGACGAGCAGCTTTTCGGCAAGCTGGATGAGATGATCCTGCAGGACAACAGGCCGTCGCCGCTGCCGCTTTTTGCAATCCGCCATGATCGACCAGAACCTCGACGAAACCGTACTTGACGATCAGTCTCTCACACCGAAGCTTTCTCTGGCTTCGATGGATGAAAAGGGGAAGCCGGCAGCCTGTATCCTTGCACAGAAAAAAAACCATGAGATCGCGGTGATCTATCTTGTGAATACTTCAACGAATCCCATGCAGCTTGTGGATCTGCTGCGTGCCTGGAGGGATGTATTAATGGAGACGGTGCAGGAAGAGGATGAGCTTGTCTTTGTGACTATGGATAACAAGATGAAGCTGTTTGTGGAAAAGCTTCTGGACAATAAAGAGGATCTTATTGAGGATGGAAACGTGATCAGCGGGATCCGGATGATTTAGGAGAACAATAGCCATGGAAAATGAAATTAATGAACAGATCAATGAACAGATCAATCAACAGGTGCAGCCGGGAGTACAGAGAGAAGCGGATCTTAAGATCAATGCGTATGAGGATCCGATCACGCATAAATTCGAGGTCGATGACAGACATCCGGATCTGCAGCTGCAAACCGGAATAATGGCGCTGGAAAAAAGCTTCCAGAATGAGGCAAAGGCTGCGGGAAAGAAGACAAAAGCCCTGCGCGGATCTCAGTTATACAAGCAGCATTTGGACGATGTGGATAAAAATATCGAGCAGCTGAAGGAATTGGCCCAAAGGGATTCGCTGAAAGCGTATTTGGATGAAAAGACAAAAAAGAATCTGGATTCATCCGGCTGGCTTTCCAAACAGGCCTTCCCATCGGAGGAGGATCTCAATAAAGAGATGGATAAGGCTGCGGAAAAGGTGTTTGGATCGGCTGCCGTCAGCAAGTCCCAGAGAACAAAACGGGGACAGAAATTCAAGGAGAAGGCGAAGCTTCAGGCAAAAATGATGAATGAACTCAACGCCTATATCTGGAAACGGGAAGCCGCTATGGATACAGTGCTTAAGATCGGCCGGGACAGTTCGTTGGTGCAGGATCTCACGGCAGAGGCGATCCAGAGCGATACGGAAGGCGAGCTGGAGAAGATCGGGCGGAGTATGACCTCCTTTTCCTTTTTCCACCAGTTTAGCGGAGACCTGGAGAAAAATATCCGATTTGGGGTCATGGCAAAGGATATGGCCATGTTCGGGCTCCTTAAGGACGCCTCTGTCCTGGAGAAGGAAAAACGAAACGAGTTTCATAAAAAGGCAAAGGAAACGGCACAGCTCCTTTCCAACATGTATAACAAAAAAGAAACATATCAGGAACAGGCGATAAAGATCCTGCAGGATTTTAAGGATCTGGATCTGAAACAATTTGATTATAAGTCCAATGAAGATTTTCTGACCGGAGAAGGACAAAAGTCCTTTGCCGGCAGGTTTGCTGCGCTTCGGATGTATTCCCACAGTCTGACTCTGCTGATCGATCTGAAGGACAACGCGGCTGCGTTTGCGAAACTGACCGGAGAAACAGATCCGGAGTCCAAAAAAGCGAAGATGGCTGCACAGAAGATGTATGAAGAATTACGCGTGAAGGCGGAGCTGGTGCGGGAGATCGCGCAGGACTACGAAAGCCGCGCTCTGATGATCCAGTCCCCTTATTTTGCGCTCCTTGCGTCAAAGGATGCGGATGACTTATCGATCGAAGATCTGGAAAAAAGGCGCGATACGACAGAAGATGAGCCAGCGAGGATGTATCTGACGGAGCTGATCCACCAGAGACGGCGGAAAGGTTTCGGGCGGGGAAAATCTGCCGCGGCGATTTATAAAGAAAGACTGGCGGAGGCCCGGAAGAAAAAACAGGAAGAGACCGGGGAGACTTTGCAGCATACCAAAGAGGCTGAAACATACGAAACCGACAACGTGCGTGAGCGGTTGGAGCAGAGCACAAAGCGCTTTGGAGACAGTTCCCTGATGAAGGCAGTGAAAAGGGATTTCTCAAGGCTGGAGGATCTTGAGAATACACAGGTAACGGCGGAAAATTATATCGCAAAGGGCGAACTCCTTGCTATGGCCTGTCGAAAAGCCATCGAAAGCTGCGATGCTTACCTTGCGGAACGAAAAGGCAGTTCAAAAACCGCGAAAGAACGGAGAGAACTTGTGGAGAGTGCCAGAACCAGGTGCGTCAACAACCTGAAGGCACTTTCAACCGCGGAAATGCTCTCCGGCACCGAGTGGCTGACATTTATAAAGGGAAAAACGAATCTTTCCACCATCATGTTTCAGGCAACCTGGGCACAGATGTTTGAGAACAGGAAAAAGACGGCGATGGAAAGGGAACGGACCGCTTTTGCCGAAAGCGCTGCGCTTACAGAATTTGCCGGATTGTTCACGCCGGATACAAAGACCGTTCGCAAAGGAAAAGAGGCAAAACAATATGCAGATGAGATCGGGAGGCTCCGTGCGGAATTAAAGTCGATTCCGCAGGGAAGAGCTTTTTCGGTTTATACAAAGATTGACGGGATCCCGATCGTTTTTGCGCAGGATGATCTCGGCGGGCTTACCGTTCATTACGGGGAGAGTAAAGTCCATGTGCAGGAGTCTGTATCCGACTTTATTCATCTTCTGGATCATAAGATGATCGAAGAACAGGATCAGATGAATCCGCAGGATATGGAAGCAGTGATCGCGGATCAGAATGTCAATATCGAACTCATTATTCATCAGAAGGATAAGGATAACCTGACATTAAAGGAGATACAGAAAAGCGCCGGGGATATCCAGAGGGCTTCTACGAATCTGGCCAGATTTCTTGAGCTCAGAACCGGAAAAGCCGCCGTGTTCTTCTCCAATCTGGAGCCGGATCTGCTTCGCTGGTTTGCGATCGATCTGATCCGCGGCGCCGACCCGGAGGTGGTCGCTAAGCAGGTCGAACGCGCCGCGGCCATGGCCGAAAAAAAGACACTGAACACAATAGAGACGCTTCAGCTCATCAAAGAAGTGGAAAAGAAAAAGACGGAGGTGGAAGAAAAGGTCGTCTATCACAGGGAAGAAAGGGAGGAGGAGCAAAGAGGCTGGGCACCGGAAGAGGCACAGGCGATCGATTTCCTCTCGGATCTCATCTTTTCCCAGGAGACATGGAAAGCGGACGAAACATTAAATGACCCCGGTGAGCGCCTCCGGCTCATGCTGGAAAAGCACATGGATATCTTTGCACGGATCC
>JAEESA010000179.1 GCA_016286115.1 Lachnospiraceae bacterium | reverse complement strand
CCAGCGCCAGCAGGCATTCCGCTTCATCCGCCACGGCCTCATACCCATTGGGATTAAGCTTCATGGCCGTCTGGATCAATGTCAGCGCCTGCGCGTAATTTCCTTCATTCGAATAGACTCTTCCCTGCTGCAGATAATAGTCGTAGGTGTATACGATCTCTTCCTCTTCTTCGGGCGTGGTGTTCGAAAACCCGGATACGCCGACAGCGATCCCGAGCACCGCCACGATCGACAGAACGAGCACCGGCACAAACCAACGCTGCCTTGCCAGATGCCGGTCTGCGGGATTTTCCTGCTTTTTCGGCCGCACCGGGCGTTTTCTCGCCTGCTCGTTCCCGATATAGGAATCCAGAATATCCTCTTCCAGAATATTATAATCCGGCACATAGCGGATCTCTGCGCCGCAATGCGGGCAGAAAAGAAGACCGTTCTTCAGTTTTTCTCCGCATTGCTTGCATTCCATGGGTTAGCCGTTTTCCTCCAGATAATTCTCCAACTGCTCTTCGCTCATCAATATCTCTCTCGGCTTCGTTCCTGCCTCCGGGCCGACTACGCCGGCATCCTCCAGCTGATCCATGATGCGTGCCGCGCGGTTGAAGCCGATCTTAAAGGCCCTCTGCAGCATGCCGATGGAGGCCTTGTCCTTATCAATGATGAGTTTTGCCGCTTCGATGAAATAGGCGTCTCTGCCGTCATCCGCAGCATCCGCGGCGCCATAGGAAGAGGAACCAGTAGAACTGCTCTGTCCCCCGCTTCGCACCGGCGCGGCTTTTCGCATTTCCTCTTCGATCGAAGGATCCTGCGTAAAGCCCTGATTATGCTCTTTAATGAATTCCACGGTGTTTCGGACCTCATCATCCGAAACGAAGGCGCCCTGCACCCGGATCGGTTTCGGGATCCCCTGCGGGAAATACAGCATATCGCCCTTCCCGAGCAGCTTTTCCGCGCCGACCATATCGAGGATCGTCCGGCTGTCCACGCCGCTCGTCACGGCAAAGGCGATCCTGGACGGCATATTGGCCTTGATAAGACCCGTGATGACATTGACAGAAGGCCGCTGGGTCGCGATAACTAGGTGGATCCCGCAGGCTCTGGCGAGCTGTGCCAGACGGCAGATCGCGCCTTCCACGTCGCCCGAGGCCACCATCATCAGATCCGCAAGCTCGTCCACGATCACCACGATCTGCGGCAGCTTATCCGGGATCTCCTCTTCCGGCGTGCCCCTCTCCCGGACCTCGTCGATCCGTTTATTATAGCCCGCCAGATCACGCACATTGATCTGCGCGAACAGCTGATACCGGCGGTCCATCTCCGCTACCGCCCAGTTCAGCGCCATCGTGGCCTCATGCGGATCCGTCACGACGTTTTTCAGAAGATGCGGAATGCCATTGTAGATCGACAATTCCACGACCTTCGGGTCGATCATGATGAGCTTGACATGGTCGGGATGCGCCCGGTAGAGAATGCTCATGATGATCGTATTGATACATACGGATTTACCGGATCCGGTCGCGCCGGCGATCAGAACATGCGGCATCTTCGCGATATCGGAGACGACCACTTCGCCGCCGATATCCTTTCCGGTACCGAAAGCGATCTCACTCTTTGTCTTTTCCTTGCTCATGGCCGGCGAAAGCATCATTTCGCGGAACAAAACCGGCACGGTCTTCTGGTTCGGGACTTCAATACCGATCACGGATTTCCCGGGGATCGGCGCTTCGATACGGATGTCCGCGGCGGCCAGATTTAATTTGATGTCATCCGCCAGACCGACGATCTTGCTGACCTTCACCCCGATCTCGGGCTGCAGCTCATACCGGGTAACGGTCGGCCCGCAGGTGGCGTTTGTCACGGTCGCTTTCACGCCAAAGGACTGCAGGGTTACCTGCAGTTTTTTCGCTGTTTCTCTTAAATGTTCCGCATCATCCCCGCGCTGGTTTCCGTTCGGCGTGTTTAAGAGCTTCTTCGGATCCGGGAAAACGTACTTTTTCGGTTTCTTCGGCACGGGCTTCGCCGGCGCTGCTTCTTCCTGCGGCTTCTCTGCCACGGGTTCCGCCTTGACCGTTTCCCTTCTCTCCTGCGGCGGCGTTACTTCCGGCTCGCTTTCCGATAAGGGGATAGCATCCGCCGCGGATAAGGCTTCGGCGCCCGCCGCGAGTGCAGCTTCAACCGGTTCCGGCTCTGTAAAGGCAAAAGCACCTTCGCTTTCCGGCGCATAGAGCTCCGGTTCCGGAACAGGGAAAAAGGAAGGTTCCGGCTCTTCTTCCGGCTCTTCTTCGTGAATTGCATTCTGTATGATCAGTTCGGAGAGATCGTCTGACCTCTCTTCAAGAGAAGCCTCTTCGCCCGGACGGATCTTTGCCGTTTCTCTGTGGACCACACGGGTTTCCTTTGTTGTATCCTTGAGTTCTTCGAACTCATCCGGCCCCGAAAACTGCGAAACGGCATTTCCCACTTCCACTTCCTTTTCATCCGAAAGCGGCTCCGGCACCAGCGTCGTATTCAGAGAAACCCCGGCCGCCTTATTGTCCATGCGCATTTTCTGACGCTCACGGTACCTCTCCATATGCGCCTTCGTGGATTCCTTCGCCTGCGAGACCAGCTTTTCGCCGCCCTTTTTCATCCCCTTGAAGATCGAACGCTGCGTGATCAGAACAACGCAGATGATCCCGCCGATGATCAGGATCACATACGCGCCCGCATCTCCGAACGCGGGACGCAGCAGCGCTTCCAAAAGCCCGCCGAAAAAGCCGCCGCCGGCGTGTTCGGTAAAGCCTTTCATAAAGGCGGTCAGAGGGTTGTACTCGCCGGTCTTGTTCGTCAGCATCTCAACGATCGCAGCGACCAGGACAAACAGGACGCAGATCGCGATGAGCTTGCGTTTTGCTGCCGGGACATTTCGGTTGGAAAGGCCAAAGGCCGTACCCATGAATAAAAGAATGGGGAAGATATAGGAAAGGATACCAAAGCAGCCGAAAAAGAAGGAGCCGATCGCTCCCCCTACCTTGCCGCCCACGCCGAAATTACTTAAAAACAGCAAAATGGAAACGGCCAAAACGCACCAGAGGATCACTTCCGAACGAAAAGGAGACGGAGACCCAGCTGCTGCGGCTTTCTTTTTCGATGCCGTTGTTTTTCTTCTCTTTTTTTTCGTTGCCATATTACAGAATAATATTTACATAACTCGAATTTTTATCTCTGCACCAGCCATGCAACCAGGGCGACCACGCCCATAGCAAAGCAGTAGATCGAGAACGGCAGGAATTTCTGCCGCCGGACGATGACGAGCATGACACGGATACAAAAGAATCCGACTACCGCCGCAACTGCCATACCAATAATATAACACAGCCAGTCTGAAGGCGCGATCACGGCCAGATCCACATCCTTGAGTTCAAAGATCAGCGATCCCAGGATCGCGGGTATGGATAAGATAAAGGTAAACCGTACCGCATAATTCTTTTTAAATCCGCTGCCGAGGCAAGCCGTCAGCGTCATCCCGGAACGCGAGATCCCGGGGAGCGTCGCGATCCCCTGCGCAATGCCGATCAGAAACGCATTGGAATAAAGCGTCGTCCGCGGCGTCTTGTCGCCTTCCCGGATCCGGTCGCATAAAAAGAGGATCACCGCCGTGACCATCATGCAGATCGCCGGACAGAGAAGGATCGCATTCATTTTTTCCACCAGGCTTGAATCCCAGACGCCGATAATGCCGGTCGGGATCGTTGCCATAATGAGCAGAACATCAAATTTCCGGTAGCCGTTGATGACCACCTTCACGTAAGGGCGTTTATCCTCGCTGGTCAGGTTCGAAAACCAGATATTGAGATTTTTGAAAACATCCCCGATCATCAGGAATAATTCCGCCAGGAGCTTTCCGATATCCCTGTAAAAACAAAGGAATACGGCAACCAGGGTTCCCACATGCAAAAGCACGTCAAAAAGGAGCCCGGGGGTCTCTATATGGAACAGGCCGGAAAAGATCGCCAGATGTCCCGAAGAGCTCACCGGAAGGAATTCCGTGACCCCCTGGATCAGTCCCATGATCACAGCGTAAATAATTGTCATGTTGCTATTACTCTCCGTTCTGTCAGCCTACCAGGAAGTTGTACAGAGCCTCATACTTCTCTTTGGAATTTCTCCACGAGAAGTCTTTCTCCATTCCCCGTTCGATCATCTTATTCCACTTCTGTCGCTTCTCGAAGTACACGTATTTCGCGTAATTCACGATCTTCAGCATTTCATGCGCGTTATAATTCGTGAAGGAGAAGCCGTCTCCCGTATTCTCAAATTCATTGTACGGCACAACGGTGTCCTTCAGACCGCCGGTCTCGCGCACGATCGGGATCGTTCCGTAGCGGAAACTAATGAGCTGCGTCAGGCCGCAGGGCTCAAAGGCAGACGGCATCAAAAACGCGTCCGCGGCCGCATAGAGCTTGTGCGCCAGCGCGTCGGAATAGCAGATGTTCGCCGAAACATGGTCCGGATACTTCCAGGCGTAATGGCGGAACAGGTTTTCATACCGTTCCTCGCCGGTTCCGATCACAACGAGCTGCGTGAACTCGTCAACGAGCTGCTCCATCACGCAGGCCACCAGATCAAGCCCCTTTTGGTCCGTCAGCCGGCTGATGAGGCCGATCATCATCTTCCGCTTGTCCACGGTAAGGCCGAGCTCCTGCTGGAGCATTTCCTTATTCTTCGGTTTTCCCTTGCGGAAGGTCGTGCTGTCATAATGGACCGGGATCTTCTTGTCCGTGTAGGGATCATATACGCCGTAATCGATCCCGTTCACGATCCCCATCATGTCAAAATGCCGGGCAGCAAGCAGTCCATCCAGCCCTTCCCCGTAGAACGGCGTCTGGATCTCGTTGCAGTAGGTCTCGCTGACCGTCGTGATATAGTCGGCATACGCAAGGCCGCCCTTGAACATATTGGCGTCTTTATTGAACTCCAGCTTATCCGGAGTGAAGAGCTGCTCTTCGAGGCCGGAGAGGCCCATGAGCGTCTTCTTGTCCCAGACCCCCTGGAACCGGAGGTTGTGGATCGTCATCATGGTCTTGATGCCCCAGTAGAACATGTTCCCCTGGAACTCGTTTTTGAGATAAACCGGGATCAGGCCGGTCTCCCAGTCATGGCAGTGGATGAGGTCCGGCCGGAAATCCAAAACCGGCAAAGCGGACAGCACCGCCTTGTCAAAGAAGCAGAACTTCTCGATGTCGAAAAGAATGTCGCCATACGGTGTGGAGCAGTTAAAATACTCCTCGTTGTCGATGAAGTAGAAGGTTACTCCGTCGTACACGTACTTGAACAGGCCGACGTATTTATCCTGGCAATACGGGCCGACCGTCATGCGGAAATTCGTAAGATATTCAAAATTGTCCCGGTATTTGCCTGCAATGCAGCTGTAATCCGGTATGATCACCCGGACATCCCAGCCGTCCTCGACAAACTCCTTCGGCAGCGCCCCGCAGACGTCCGCAAGACCTCCTGTTTTAATAAAGGGAACACATTCCGATGCGGCAAAAAGGACTTTTTTCATATCATTCCTCCCAGTTTGTGTAGACTTCCTGAACATCATCATCTTCATCCAGAAGATCCAGGATCTTCCGAATGTTGTTGATATCCGTTTCATCCGACAGAGTGACGTAATTTTGCGGAAGCATGGTCACCTCCGCGCTCAAGACCGGCACGCCCGCTTCTTCGATCGCCTTTAAGACATCCGGGAAGGCCGCCGGATCCGTGATGATCTCAAAGCTTTCCTCATCCTCGGAAAAATCATCGGCTCCCGCGTCCAGCGCCAGTTCCATCAATGTGTCCGCGTCCTTATCCGTCTCGGCGCGGTCAATGACGATCTGGCCTTTTTCATCGAACATGTAGGACACGCAGCCCTGTGTGCCGATATTGCCATAGCCCTTGGAAAAGCAGTTCCGGACATTGGCGGCGGTACGGTTCTTATTATCTGTCAGGCATTTCACGATGATCGCGGTTCCGCTCGGGCCGTAGCCTTCGTAGGTGCAGGTCTCGTAATTCACCCCGCCGCCCTCTCCGGCTGCTTTCTTGATCCCGCGCTCGATCGTGTCGTTGGGCATGTTGTTGGCTTTCGCCTTCGTGATCACCTGCGCCAGCTTGAAATTGTTATTCGGATCAGGGCCGCCCTCCTTTACTGCCACGGCGATCTCTCGGCCGATCATCGTAAAGATCTTGCCCTTGGCGGCGTCGTTTTTCTCTTTCTTATGCTTGATGTTAGCAAATTTTGAATGTCCGGACATACTTAACTCCTCTTTCCTGCATTTGTTCCTCTATCTTATCATATCTGTTCAGAACTTTGTTCCGAACAGATACGCACGGAGCGCGGCTATCGCATTTCAATGCGCCCCGTGCCGGCTCCGATACGATATTTCACGCCCTCAGCAGCAAGTGCTTCGGGCCGTCCTGAATATTTACATCTTATCACTCTTTATTTTCCGACGCAACGATTTCCAGTTTTTCTGCATGGATTCGTCCCACGAAGTGGTCCTTGCAGCCTGTGGCGAAAAAGCGGTAGCCGTCCGCGTCGATGCTGAAGCGCTCGCCATCCTCCGGGATGTGCCCGTACTGCGCGATAAGGAAACCGCTCATCGTATCGAAATCAGGGGGCTCGGCCTCAATCTTTAGTTCCTCATACACTTCCTCCGGCGGCAAGGTGCCCGGGAATCCGAAGCCGCTGCCCTGCGGGTGGATCCCGTCTTCTTCCTCGTCATGCTCGTCAAGGATATTTCCGACGATCTCCTCCAGAATGTCCTCCATCGCGACAAGCCCCGTGGTCTGGCCGTATTCGTCCACCACGATCGCCATATGGGTCTTC
>JAEESA010000178.1 GCA_016286115.1 Lachnospiraceae bacterium | reverse complement strand
AAGGCAGATTTGAAGATGGGATTTATCTAAGAACATGATGAGAGCACGCCTTATACATACAAATCCTCCCTTGCGAAGGACGAGGTGGAAAAGGAGTACGGGGAAAAGGTGGAGATCCTGACCCGCAGCAATGTGTTGGATGAAGAAATGGAAGAACCCCTGCGGGACCTTGCGGATCAGCACTGCGATATCATTTTCCTGAACGGGTACAGCGAAGAGGTAAGGGAGATCGCACCGGAATATCCGTATACGCAGTTTTGCCAGGCATCCTATATGGACATGACCAATGAAACGGTTCCCGAAAACTACCACACGTTTAAGGGCGAAGCCTATCAGGGGCGCTATGTGAGCGGGATCGCGGCGGGGATCAAGATCCGCCAGCTGATCATCGATAAGGTGATCGATGAGGATCAGGCGATCGTCGGCTTTGTGGCGGCGTTCCCGACATCGGAAGTCATTTCCGGTTATACCGCCTTTCTCATGGGCGTCCGCTCTGTTGTGCCGCATACCGTGATGCGCGTCCGCTATACAAAAACCTGGAGCAGCTACCCGCTGGAGAAGAGCGCGGCGCAGCAGTTGATCGATGAAGGCTGCGTGATCCTGTCCCAGCATACCGATACGATCGGGCCCGCGATCGCCTGCGAGGAAGCACTGACGGAACGGCCCGTCTATTTCGTGGGGTATAACCAGAGTATGTCGGAGGTCGCTCCGGGCTCGTCGCTCGTCACCTCCCGGATCTGCTGGGAACCGTATGTGCTGGGAGCGGTGGATGCGGTCATGAAGGAACGGCCGATCGAACAATTAGTTACGGGGAACGTTCACGGAACGGACATCTGTGCCGGGTTTGAAATGGACTGGGTGGAGATGATCGACCTGAACCAGCAGGTGGCGCCGCTCGGCACACAGGAGGCCATGGACAGCGCTATTGAAGACTTCAAAAACGGGGAAGTCGATCAGGTATTTTATGGGAATTATATCGGGGTGGATCCGGAGGATCCGTCCGATACGATCGATCTCACCAACGGCTATATCGAAAACGAGACAACGTCATATCCGACGTTCCACTACATCCTTACGGACATCATCACGGTCGAGGAGTAAGGAGACAGTATGGTCACAGTATTTACACCGACGTATAACAGGGCCGCAAGGCTCGGAAAGCTCTATGAAAGCCTGCTCGATCAGACCGTAAAGGACTTTGAATGGATCGTGATCAACGACGGCAGCACGGATGAGACAGACGGGCTTTTTTCGGAATGGATGAAGAAGGAAAATGGTTTTCCGATCGAATACCTGAAGGTGGAAAACGGCGGAAAACACCGGGCCATCAACCGCGCCGTTCCTATGGCGCATTCGGATGCTTTTTTCATCGTGGACAGTGACGACTGGCTGCTGCCGGATGCTGTGGAAAAAGCACAGCGCTGGTTTTCAGAGATCGCGGATGACCCGTCGTTTGCGGGTGTGAGCGGCCTGAGGGGAGAGGGGGATGCGGATAACCCGGTCGGCGGGTACGGCTCTTTTGAAGGGGAGTATGTGGACTGCACGAACCTGCAGCGTCATCTTTATCATCTGCAGGATGACAAGGCGGAGATCTATAAAGCCTCTGTATTGAAGAACTATCCGTTTCCGGAATACGAAGGGGAAAATTTTGTGCCGGAGCCGGTGGTGTGGGACCATATTGCCAGAGACGGGATGAAGCTCCGCTGGTATAACGAGGTGATCTATATCTGTGAATATCTGGAGGACGGGCTGAGTTATAGCGGAAACCGGAAGTTCATGGAAAACCCGAAGGGGTTTTTAACCTATCTCGCCATGCTCGAAACGGTGCATGATCCGCGGGAAGTGGATGTGTTTAGGCTGGATTATTATAACAATCTGATCCAGAACTACGGGATGGATCACGCGCTGAAGATCGTGAACATGGCGAATGAAATGGCGAAAAACAAAGAATTCAGATCCATCTATTAGGATTTATTCTTTTTTTCGGATCCGCACAGGAACAGGAGGCTGATCAGCGCGCCGCCGACAATATTGCCGATGGATACGAGGAACAGGTTTTTGAGCGCGCCGAGGCAGAGGATGGAGCCGCCCGAGTATAGACTTCCGATCGGAAGGAAGTACCAGTTTGCAACACAGTGTTCGAAGCCGCATAACACAAACAATGCGGTGGGGAGAAAGAGGGACAGGATCTTTCCTGTTCTTTCTTTTGCGCTGAAAGCAAGGTAAACCGCGATGCAGACCAACACATTACAGAGGATGCCGCGGATCAGCATATCGGATCCTTCCAGCGCGCACTTGGTCTCAAAAGCCTTAATGGCGGCGGCCTGCGCTTCTTCGGGAAGGACGCCTCCGAAATAGGCGGCGATGGCTACAAGGATGCCGCCGATCGCGTTCCCGACATAGACGATACACCAGGAAACGATGAGCCGCGCAGCCGTGATCTGCTTGCGGATCAAAGGCATGAGGAGAAGGCAGTTTCCGGTAAAAAGTTCGCTCCCGGTCAAAACCACCATGGTGAGGCCGATCGGAAAGACAAACGCGCCGGCGAGTTTATTTACATACATTCCCGCAAACTGGCTGCCCAGGCCCCCGAGGGCGATAAAGGCGCCGGCGGCGATCCCGAAAATGAACATCTTTAAGGGCGGAAGGGAAACCTTGGCCTGACCGGCCTTGTCGTATGCTTTCAGTGTTTCTTCCATGTTCTGTCTGTCTCCTTTTTGTTATGATGTCACGAGTTTAAGAACTTTATCATAATCGTACTGCATGATCGCTTCTTTCAATGCGGCTGCGCGTTCTTTCTCTTCTTCGGGGAAGCGCATACTTTCCATCTGCTTGAGCAGCTCTTCCAGTTTGTCGCAATCCATGTCTTCGGCAGCGTCGCTCAGATCCTCATAAAGGGCATGGAGGAGCGTTAAGTCTACTTCCGGTTTGCTCTCTTCATCTTCGCCTTCTTCGGGGAAGAGCTTTGCGAGCAGCGGCCGGAATGACTCATAGGTCGACATGAACGAGGGGTGGTGCGCATTGATGAAGGCAACGTCATCCCGTTTCCCGGCGTCCTCAAGGGCTTGGCCCGCCTCGCCGAAATCGATGGCGCCGATGATGCGTGCAGAGCTCTTTAAGGCGTGGACCTTGATCGTATAGTTCTTCATGTCACGGTCCTCGTAGAGCCTGTCGAGCTCATCATACGTCCTGTCGATCGAGTCATAAAAGATATTCAATAACTGCAGATACGAATGGACCGAGCCGCTGTTTTTGATCCCGGTTTCGATATTGATCCCGCAGTTGGGAGGAAGGAGTTCAAGAATGGCATCATCATTTTTCTCCTCCGGCGTTTCCTCGGGCTCTTTGTACTCTGCGGGCAGATATTTGATCTTGGACTTCGGAAGGAACCTAAGCAGCGACTCCTCCAAACGGTCGGTTTCGATGGGCTTGCTCATATACTCATCAAACCCTGCGGCAAGGTATTCCTCACGCGCGCCCTTCACCGCGTTTGCAGTCAGGCAGATCACGGGGGTGTGGAGATTCGGATTTGTGCTTTCCGAACGCAGCTCCTCGAGCGTTTCGATCCCGTCCTTTTCCGGCATCATGTGATCGAGATAGATGAGGTCGAACTGCTTTGTCCGTGTGAGCGCCAGGCCTTCATCCCCGCTCAGCGCCGTTTCCACATCGGAACCGATCCGCTTCAAAAGGCTCTTGAAGACCGCCAGATTTAAGGGGTTGTCATCGATAAGAAGGATGCTTGCCTTCTCCGCCGTAAACGGTCCCTGTTTTTTCTTCTTTTCCGTCTTAAAGAGCCAGGTGGACTTGTACTCTCCGAGGGGCTCCCAGCGGACCACCTTCTGCCGGAGGACGAAGAAGAATTCCGAGCCTTTGCCGTAGGTCGAATTCGCCTGCAGCTTGCTCCCCATCATCTCCAGCAAACGTTTTGTGATGCTGAGACCAAGCCCTGTGCCTTCGGTGCTGTGGTTCTTCGTCTTTTCCAGCCGCTCAAATTTCGCAAAGATCTTTTCCATATCCTCTTCGCGGATCCCGATGCCGGTATCCTGCACGGAAACCCGTAAGAGGACGCTTTCCGGATCGTCCACGGTTCTTTCAAAATCGATCGAAAACGTTACGCTTCCCGCTTCCGTATATTTGACGGCGTTGGAAAGGATGTTGGTGAAGATCTGGCGGATACGGGTCTCGTCGCCGTAAAGATAGCGCGGGAGGTTCTTGTCAAAGTCGAGATACAAGGTCAGCCCCTTATCCTCCGTGCGGATATGGGTCATGTTCACAAGGTCATTCAGCATGGAAGAAATATCGTATTCCGCGGGAGTGATCTCGAGTTTTCCTTCTTCGATCTGGGAGAAATCCAGAACGTCATTGATGAGCCCGAGCAGCGTATTTCCGGCGGATTTGATATTACTTGAATAGGCGAGGATGGTTTCGTCCGTGCTTTCCCGCTGGATCATTTCGTTCATTCCGAGAACCGCGTTGATCGGCGTCCGAAACTCATGGCTCATATTGGCAAGGAAGTCGCTTTTGGCACGCGAAGCCTCCTCCGCAGCTTCCATGGCATCCTTCAGCGCCTGCGTTTCGCGCAGCTTCATTTTCTGCTCCAGCAGCTTTTCGTCCGCTTCGAGCTGCGTGAACTCTGCGCAGTGGATGAACAGCAATGCGGAAGAGATCGTAAGGCCGAGATAGGCGGTCCGCACATCGCCTCCCAGGATCTCCTGCAGCCCGATCCCCAAAAAGACAAAGACCAGCATGAGGAAGAGAGACGCCCGGTTCTGGTTTTTATATTGTTTTCCGTAAAGGATGAACTGCAGGATCGTCAGCACGGTGATGATGACATAGATCAGCACATAGATCCAGTAAAGCGGGCCTTCGGAATAAATATGGTATTCATCGATGCGGACGGACCAGCCGCTGAAGATCGAAATGATCTGGAAAACCGTATTCAAAGTCAGGGAATAGAAGATGATCCTGCGCCAGATGTTGCGCATTTTCAGCTGCTCGATGAACATGGCGCCGGCCATGGGTGTCAGTGTGTAGTCCAGGCACTTCGCTATGCGTAGATACACGGCCGGGTATTCCTGTTTCCCGTTCAAAAAGACGCCGATATATTCCGCGATGGCCGCGGCGGCGATCACAAGGTAGGTCAGATAAAACAGCCTTTTGTCGGGCTGGGGCATTCGCGCGTTTTCATGCACCAGAATGCATAAGATCAGCAGCGCGACCATGCAGATGACCGTTATGGACGTATAATAGGGGGTAATGGTGTTAAATGTTGGCATCAGTTTAACTTCTCTCAAATAAAAACGACATTAAACATCAATATAATAGCACCGTTTTGAGCGGGTTTCAAGCCACTATTAAAGCTTCTGAAATCGGAAGCGGGTACATTGATATTGAGAATGGGGTAGGCAGGGTGTATCATGTATTCCAAGTAAATGGAATAAAAACGCGAAAATGCTCCATTATCTTACGATTTCGGGAATGGCCGCGGCCTTCTAAAATATTGGCATAGACTATACCAGTTTAAAGGCGGTATGCCATGACGGTTTTGGAGGGCTCGTTCCGGATCAACGAACTGGCGGAGGCAAAAAATCTGAGCCGGTATGCGCTGGCGGCGCAGTGCCCGGAGGTTGTGCGGTCTACTGTCTATAACGCGCTGAGCGCAAAGCAGTCGATGAAGCTCGAGACCCTTATCTACATCTGCGAGGCGCTCCAGGTCTCTCTCAGGGATTTCTTTGACTTTGATAAGAAACCCGAAGAGATCTATTCCGGCGAGGAAAGGCTTCTCATCAATGACTATCGTAAACTGGACAGGGATCAGAAGCAGCGCACGTTCGGATACATGCAGGCGATGCTGGAGGATAATAAGCGACGGAAATGAAGAAATCATTTGTTTTTTGGGGAGATAAATGATATAGTTTTTTTTGATTTTGTAAATCGGAGTATGTTATGAAAAGGAGAGCAGAGCAGTATGGATGAAAACAAAAACGAAACACAGACCGAAGAAACGGCCGCAGCGGAAGCTGTGAGCGAAAAAAAACATTTCTTCACAGAAAACAGGATTGAGATCTTTGTAGCGATCTTCCTTGGTATCACAGCGCTCCTGACCGCGTGGGCGACCTGGATCGGATCGCTGCACGGCGGGAACCAGGCGACCAATTACACCAAGAGCAATAACCTCGCCTCGGAAGGGAACTCGGAGTACAATGCCGGCATGCAGCTGTACCTGTCCGACATCATGGCATGGAACACGATGATGGATTATTCCTTCGATCAGGAACTTGCGCAGCTCGAAGGGGATGAGGCGGAAGTAGAGCTGATTGATCAGAAACTGCAAGGATACATTGAATCGAATGCCAGCGAATACCTTATGTACGGCATCCAAAACATGACGGAAGAAATGTCCTCTCCCTTTGAGGTGGAGGGCGTGACGGACAGTTATTTCACAAAAGCGAACGAACTCCTTGCGGAATCCAGAGATCTTCTGGAAGAAGGACAGCAGGACAATGCCAACGGAGATAAATATAATCTCGTAAACGTGATCTATTCGGTTGTGCTGTTCCTGCTTGGTATCGTCGGTATCTTTAAGCGTCTGCCGAACCGTGCGGTGGTTCTTCTGATCGCAGTGATCGGGCTTATTATCGCCACGATCTACATGTGCACGATCCCGCTGCCGACCGGCTTCAGCCTTAGCAGCTTCTTCCAGCAGGGGTAATTTGCTTCGCGGACGGATCCATCTTGCGAGACACATCATCGACACGCAGACCCGTTTGCACTCGGGGACGCTTGCGTACGTTACTAAACTCGCACTGCGCCTGCGGCTTGTGTTCGTTAAGTAACGCGTAGCGTCCACGCTCTGCTCTTTCGATAATGGTCTCACAAGC
>JAEESA010000177.1 GCA_016286115.1 Lachnospiraceae bacterium | reverse complement strand
CCGAAGCTCTCACGGGATGAATAAGAATACACGTAACGTGAAAATTCCCACCATTTTGGTGGGAGTTTTTTTATTTCAGGTTGATATGATGAAAGAGAAATGAAGGTTCACGCAGCGTGAGAAATAAGTGATTTGAATAGGGACATGGCAGGCTTTACTATGAAGGAGAATGGGAGCGATGGATAAGATGACACTTGGGAATTTTATAGCGAAAAGAAGAAGGTACATGCGGCTCACGCAGGAGGAACTGGCGGAGAAGATCCATGTTTCCAAATCCGCTATTGCGAAGTGGGAGACGGATGCCGGGATCCCGGACCGGGACAACCTGCAGAGGCTGGCGAAAGCGATCGGTGTTTCTGTGGATGATTTGCATAAGATCATCGGTACGCAGAGCAGTGAGGACGTGGATCTGCAAGTCAATATCACACCGGAAGTGATCTCGGCCCTGGAATCCTACGGATATAAGGTGATCCGGCCGGGCGATGGGAGGTGAGCGTATGGCGATTCAGTTTGTTTTTGTGAAGAGCGAAGATTTGAAAAAGAAGAGGAGGAATGAAGATGATTAAGAACAGGATCAGATTTGCAGTAAAGATGGGACTTGCCGGGATGATGGTTTTGAATGCGGCAGGGTGCGGAAAGACAGCCCCTTCCACTGTGCAGCCGGCGGTGGAGTCCGCTGTGAAAGATGTGGTTGAGGAGGTGAAGGAGGAGGCCGCTGCGGAGCCGGAACCGGAGGAAGAGACTGAGACACAGGAACCGGAAGAAGAACCGGTGGAAGAGAAGCCTTATGACAATTTCTCTCTGAAGCCCTCGCCGGATAAATATACGCAGTACATAGACAAATATGTGGGGATGAATGCGGCAAACGTCGGATACACTTCGCTGGGAGGCGACCGGATGATCCGGATCGGAGATGGGCTTTTGGAGATCACGTATGTTACCGCGGATGGCTCGTACGTGGGGATTGATGACGAGGAAGCGCTGAGGAATTACGTGATCGTCGCGCAATCCATTGAGCCGAATACAGAGGTGAAGTTTGACTTTGAAAAAGACAGCGACGGAAATGAATATGATAGTCTGGTAGAGCATCAGAGCTATGAGAAGATAGATCTTCTGGTGAAGGAGATTGGGAGCGAGGATCCGGACATTACGCTTACTGCGATCAATCCCTCGCCGGACAAGTATACATTCTATATTTCGGATTACGTTGGGAAAAACGTCCGGAACATTGGCTATATTTCTCTTGGCGGTGACTGCCGTGACCGATATGGCGATGCGAACGTGCTTTTGAACCTTGTAGCGGAGGATGGAAGTTATATTGATGTAGAGGACGAGACAATTCTTCAGCAGTATGTGGTGACAGGGCAGAACGTGGCGCCAAACTCGGAAATGAAGATGACCTATGAGGTGGACAGCGACGGGAATGAGTATGGCAACCTCGTCGACACGCAGACCTATGATGCGATCACGCTGACGGTAAGGCCGGTGACGGATGGACCGGTGGTTTCGAAGAAGGAAGCGGAGACGGAGAAGGCTCAGGAAGAAAAACCGGCGGAAGCGGAGGCGGCAGACAACGGCAGTGCTTCCGAAGGCTACGAAGCGATCTACAACGACTATGCAGAGCAGATCCGAAACAGGACACAGAGCCTGTTGGAAGAATACCGTTCTGAATCGGCCGGGCAGACACTGGATAAGAAAGCTGAGATCTGCAATAAGAAGGTGGAAGTGCTGGCGACGATCAACAATGAAGGTGTGGAAAAGATGGCGGATCATATGCTGCATGGCGGCGATTCCGGCGGTTATTCAGAGTGGTCCGGAAAGCTGATGGATGTCTATATGGAGGAGTCGCAGAAGATCATGACGGAGTATATGGATACGGCGATTTGACCGGGTTTATGGGCTTATGAGTGGAAAATGAAAGAGTGAGGTACAAAAGGCAGCTCTCAGATGGGGGCTGCCTCTTATTGTGGCTAAGATTTATGCTCATTTGGGGGAAATCTATGGTATAATGCGTAAGGTGCGTGAAGCAGGATTTTCGCACACTGAAAAACTCATACTCGCGCTTGATCGTACCAGGAGTTGTGGCATAAAGGAGGTACACTTTCATATGCATTCAATTCGGACAAGATTTACTCTTACGGTGGTAGCTGTCATTATTATTACGCTTAGTATTGCTACGGTTATTGGCGTTGTTTCGATAAAGAAACTGGGGAGTGAGGACGCGGATCAGATGATTCATCTGACGGCCACGACGGGGGCGATGAATCTGGAGCAGTATTTTGAAAGCGTGGAAAACTCCGTAAATGTTGTATCAACGCTGGTGTCGGACAGCTTTGAAGGCATGCCGTTTGAGGAACTGAATGACCAGGTGGAACGTGCCCGGCATTTGTTTGAAAGGATCGCGTACAACACGAACGGTGTGCTTACCTACTACTTCAGGATAGACCCGGAGATATCGGAAGACGTGACGGGCTTTTGGTATGTATATGAGGACGGGGAGTTTAAGGAACACGAGGTGACAGACATCACGCAGTATGATACCAGTGACACCTCTTCGCTGGTCTGGTTCACTGTTCCGAAGGCAACAGGAGAAGGGGTATGGCTTCCTCCGTACTACACGGAAAACCTTGGCGCGCAGGTGATTTCATATAATGTGCCTGTATACTGGAATGACCGGTTTGTCGGCGTGATCGGTATTGAAATAGACTATGAGATGTTAAAACAGGAGGTGGAAAACATATCGCTCTTTAAGAGCGGCTATGCGTTTATTTTGGATGAAGACTCCAATGTTTTTTATCATCCGGAACTGGATTCTGCACAGCTGAACCTTGAAACAACGGCAATAGACGCGCCGGAGCAGTTCATAGGGAGTAACCACATACGGTATAACTACGAGGGGGTTGAGAAGGAGGCGGTCTGGATCCCGCTGAGCAACGGCATGCAGCTGTATGTCTGCGCGCCGGTGTCGGAGATCAACAGCGGATGGACGAGTATGATCTGGCAGATTTTGGTCGCTTTGCTTATTATCCTGACGATTTCGATCATAGCAACGATGCGCTTTACGAAACGCATAACGAAGCCCCTCGGTGACCTTACGGAAGCCGCAAAGCAGTTAAATGAAGGGAACTATGATTTTACACTGGAATACGATAAGGATGATGAGATCGGCATCCTGACCCGTACGTTCAAACAGCTTGCGGCAAATACAAAAGAGAAGATCACGGAAATGGAGGAACTGGATCAGCAAAAGATCACGATCAACGACCTCCTGATGGATTGCATTTCCGTATTGCGTGAAAACGAAGACTATGGGGTCGCCTGCAATAAGCTCCTGGAACTGGTTGGGCTGTTTTACGGCGCGGATCGCTCGTATATTTTTGAATTTGACCTGGGCGCCCAGCGGCTGAGCAATACCTATGAGTGGTGCGCCGAGGGCATTGAAGCGGAAATAGATAAACTGCAGAACATGGACATCTCCATTGTGGATCGTTGGATCGTACAGTTTAAGGCTCACGGCGAGTTTTACATCAATTCCACCGACGGTGAGCTGGACCATGAATCGGATGAGTATAAGATCCTCGCAATGCAGGATATCCAGTCGCTGATGGCTGCGCCGCTGCAGCTTGGCGATGATATTATCGGCTTCCTCGGCGTGGACAATCCCCGTGCCAATACCAACACGCTGCTGATCCTGCAGGCGGTGTCTTCTTTTGTGGTCAACCAGCTGGGTAAACAGCGCAAGGAGCAGCAGGGAATGATGCTCAGCGCCCTGACGGACGATTATGATGTTTTGATCCGCTCGGATATTGACCGGGACACCTTTGCGGTGCTGCGGACAAACGACAGCTATCTGATCTATTGCCCGGAGCTGTATTCCTATCGTTCTCTTTCCGCATTCCTGGACCGGCTCAGCCATATAAACGAAGAGGAATACGAATCCATTCATGCCAATGTAAACCTTGAGAGCATTAACCGCCAGCTGACGCAGGACGGTGCGCTGTACCATAATTTCAGGCTCCTGGATAAGGCAGGAAACCGCACGACCTATCAGGTGAAGATCGTTCCGATCGGCAAATGGCCGGAGTACCGCTGGATACTTTTGGGGATCCACAACATCGAGGAAACCGTGCGCGCCGAGGAAAAGCAACAGCAGCTGCTCAAGGAAGCACTGGAAAAGACAGAATATGCGAGCCATGCCAAAACCGCGTTCCTTTCCAACATGAGCCATGAGATCCGCACGCCCATGAACGCCATCATCGGCCTTGACACCCTTGCCCTGCATAACGACACGCTGGACGATCAGACGCGTGATTACCTCGTCAAGATCGGGGAGAGCGCCCGGCATCTTTTAGGCCTGATCAACGGCATTTTGGATATGAGCCGCATTGAATCCGGACGCATTATTTTGAGAAAAGAGGAGTTTTCCTTCAGCACCATGCTGGAGCAGATCAACACTATGATCATGTCCCAGTGTCTTGACAAGGGGCTTGAGTACAAATGCCGCGTGCTCAGCCCCGTGGACGATTACTACATCGGGGATGATACGAGGCTGAAGGAAGTGTTCATCAACATCCTTTCCAACGCAGTCAAATTTACGGACGCGCCCGGCAGCATCCTGCTGACGGTGGAACGAACGGCTGTCTTTGAGGACCAGTCTACACTGAAATTCTGCGCCCGGGATACCGGCATCGGCATGGACGAGGAATTTATCCCGCGGATCTTTGACGCTTTCTCGCAGGAGGACAGCCGCCACAAGAATAAATACGGCAGTACGGGCTTAGGCCTTGCGATCACGAAGAGGATCGTGGAAATGATGAACGGAACGATCAGCGTGCAATCCGAAAAAGGGGTGGGCACGGAGTTTACGGTGGTGGTAACACTGAAAAACTGCGAACGTCAGAGAGACGAGAGTGAGAATTCCGTCGATCCGAGTAAGATCCATGTGCTGGTCGTGGATGATGAGGAATTTGCCGCCGAGCATGCGCAAACGATATTGAATGAAGTCGGCGTCCGCGCAGACATTTGCATGAGCGGCAAGGAAGCGTTGAACATGCTGGAGATCCAGCGCACCAAGCAGGAACCGTACAATCTTGTGCTGATGGATTGGAAGATGCAGGAGATGGACGGCCTGGAGACGACAGAAAAGATCAGGGAAAGCTACAGCAAGGATAGTGTCGTGATCCTGCTCACGACCTACAACTGGGACGATATTCAGGAGGATGCCCTGAAGGCGGGGGTGGACGGCTTCGTGGAAAAACCGTTGTTTGCCGCTAACGTGATCTCGGAATTTGAGCGCGTCGCCCGGCACAACAGCCTGAATCTGTTCAAAGAAAAGAAACGGGCGGACCTTAAAGGACGGCGCATATTGATGGCAGAGGATATGAAGATCAACGCCGAGATCATGATGCACGTCCTTAAAATGGAGGGCATGGAGACGGATCTTGCGGAAAACGGGCGGATCGTCGTGGATATGTTCCAAAATAGCGAAGCCGGAAAGTATTCCGCAATACTGATGGATATCCGGATGCCGGAGATGGACGGGTTGGAAGCGACGGCAGCCATCCGGGCGCTGAAACGGCCGGATGCCAAAACGATTCCCATCATCGCGTTGACAGCTAATGCGTTTGATGAGGATGTTCAGAGGTCGTTACAGATCGGTATGAATGCGCATCTCACCAAGCCGGTGGAATCGGAGTATTTGTACCGGACTCTTGGAGAACTGATCTGGGAAACGGAGAATAGAAACGATAAGAAACCGGAGCTTGGGAAATGAAAAACTGTGTCGGTAAAAGGGCCGTTCTTACGGTTAATCTCATACTGGTGATCCTGGAGATGATTGCTCTCATCCATGATATCCGTGCGTTCGGGGCGGGGATGTTTAAGTGGTACACGATAGACAGTAACGTGCTGCAGCTTGTGGTTTCGGTACTGGTCCTTTATTGCTGCATAAAGGGCAGAGACATTTCCGGGACTGTCACGAAGCTTCATTTCATAAGCGCGGTGGGCCTGAGCGTTACTTTTCTGATAGCTGCTTTTGTATTGGCGCCGGAGGGAGGGATACGCTACTATTTTCTGGATAATGTGGCTCCGATCAATCATCTTTTAGGGCCGGTATTGTCTGTTGTTTCTTTGCTTTTCCTGGAAAAGTCCGGGAAACAGAGCCATTGGATAATCATTTATCCTGCGGCGGCTACCCTTTTGTACGGGCTGATATGTCTGGTACTTAATGCTGTCGGAATACTGGACGGGCCCTACTTCTTTCTGCAGGTCAGGGTACAGCCGGCAGGCGCTGAACACATCGGCCTGATACCGTTTTCCGATACAGTCCCTCGGAAGGCACTTTCTTATACCCTCTCCAACCAGCTTTATCAGCTTGTTTCCGGCCTCTATCCCGTACCTGTCGTTAACAAGCCTGAACCGGTCGATATCTATGGATATAATGGCAGTCTTTCTGTCCTCCCACAGATACAGAAGCTCCTCTACCCGCTGATAGAAGGTATCGCTGTTATAAAGCCCGGTGAGGGAGTCATACTCTGCCCTGTACTCCATCTCCTGCTTTATCCTCATCTCGGAGTCGACGTCCTGGAAGGTCCAGAGATAACGAACAGGCTTGCTGTCTATCCCCAGAAGAGCCTGAACGATCACTGTATACCATACGACCGTCCTGTATTTATTATAAAGCCTTAAGGTCTGTTTCTGATTGATGCCGTTTCTGATCCCCTCCTTAAAGGCCTCAAACTTCTCCCTGTCCTCCTCATGGCACCGGATGCTGTCAATGAGGGACCATTCGTTAAAAATATATTTTCTGTTTATGGGAAAGATCTCATCAAACATCGGGCTGAGATAATGATCCTTTTCCGCAACGCTGTATTCATATACAAGGATACCCACCATCTCATTGAC
>JAEESA010000176.1 GCA_016286115.1 Lachnospiraceae bacterium | reverse complement strand
GATCGATGAGATCCCGATCCTTGCCGTACTGGCAGCGGCCGCCGACGGGGAAACCGTGATCCGTGACGCCGCTGAGCTGAAGGTAAAGGAAACCAACCGCATCGAAACAGTCGTTGGAAATTTAAAAGCCGTGGGAGTGTACGCCGAACCGCTCGACGACGGCATGATCATCCGCGGGGGAGAGATCACCGGCGGCACGGTCGATTCCTTCGGAGATCACCGGATCGCGATGGCCTTTGCGATTGCCGCGCTCGCTTCCAGCCAAGGCATTGAGATCAGGGGATCAGACGCCGTTTCCGTCTCTTATCCCAGCTTTTTTGATGATTTAAGTAGTATTACTTAAAACTGAATTAATTTTTCTGAAAAAGGGTAGATTTTTTATAAGTTTTGTGCTAAATTATATTTGGAGTATGTCAATTTTTAGTCGACGGATTTATCTCTGTCAGAAAGAAGGGAATCTATGGCAGGAATCGAAGGAATTACACAGGTGAATGCTCCGACTCCGTCACCGTCTCCGGCTGGTATCTCTCCAGGGAAGGAAACTATAAAGTCGGCAGACCTAAAGGTATCGGAACGCTCAAACGAAGCCCCGGCCAAACCGGAAGAAGCTGAAAAACCCCGGCAGCCGGAAAAGAAACTTGAAAACGTCGTCTCCGTTTCCAAAGACGGGGACACCGTGCAGGTCAGTCCGCAGGGCGAAGAAGAACTCAAAGGCCGCGTGACTACCGCCAACGCCGCTCTTGAAGAAGGCAAGAACAGGATGCCCGAACAGAACTTTGCGGTAGATGACGACAAAGCGGCGGGAAATGCTGCAGCGGCTAAAGAACCCGGCACGGCAAATACCACACAGAACGCGGAGGATAAGCAAGCCGCGGAAGCCACAGCCACCGAAAAGCCCTCAGAAGCGGAGAAAGCCGCAGAAGCCGCAAAGCAGGAAGCGATCACCTCTCCTGAAGAGCAGCTCGATAAGACCAAGGAAGCGATCCAGGCCGCTATCGAAGCCATGCAGGAAAAGCCCTCTGCCACCGAAAAAGCGATGGAGCAGGCGGCTGAAGAAGAGGAAGAGAAAGTTTCTGCCGCCGATCAGGCCCCACAGAGCTTTGTCGGCATGAGTAACCAGCAGCTCGAGCAGCTTTATCTGAAAGGCGTGATCTCCCGCTATGATTACGAGCATGAAGTTGAAGACCGCGAAAACCGTCAGGAAGAGCTGACCAAAGAAGCCGGACAGATCAGCCGTGAAATGACCGGCGCTGAAGCGCAGATCCGCGAGGACAACGCAGCGCTCCAGAGCATCGAGACTGCATACGCCGAAAATCAGGAGAACCCCCGCGCCGCCGAGGAACGCCTCGAGGCGATGGAAGCCCTGAACACCGCGTTTCTGCAGAACAACTAAAGAGTTGGGATCACAAAAGGGGCTGCCGAAATGGCAGCCCTTTTGATAATGGTCTCACCAGTTGGATCCTTCCGTAACGTACGAAGTCCCTTACTCGATATTTAATAGATCCGAGAAGCAGGTGATATCAAAGATCTGCTGCACTTCCGGGGTGACGTTTCTGATGACCATGCCGCCCTTTTGCATCATGGATTTGTGCGCAAAGAGCATGATCCTTAACCCCGCCGACGAAATGTATATCAGATCCTTCAGATCAAAGATCAGTTTATCCGCTGTTTCCAGATCTTCCTTCAATTCGTTCTCCAGCGTCATCGCCTGATTCATGTCAAGCCTTCCCTCAAGCCTATACTGCACCTCGTTTCCGTTTTTTTCCTTTTCGATGTTAAGCATTGAAATCCCTCCTTGCTTAATAGAGTTAATGTACTTTCGTAAAGCGCTTCCCGCCGGATATGATGGCTTTCTGCGGGCAGACGAGCACGCAGAGATGGCAGCCCACACACTTCTTTCCGTCAAAGAGCGGCTGCCGCTCCTCATTCAGGCGGATGGCCTGATGTCCGCCATCAGCGCAGGAAATCTCGCATCTTCCGCAGCCGATGCACATCTCCCTCAAAAACTTCGGGAAGATCACGGTATCTCTCTCGATCACGTCCGTGGAATCGCTGACCGAATCCAGCGCCAGTCCGACGGCATCTTGAACACTTTTGAATCCCTTTTCCGCCAGGTAGTAATTCAGCCCGGCTTTGAGGTCATCAATGATCCGATAGCCATACTGCATGACCGCTGTGGTCACCTGCAAACTATTTGCGCCGAGCAGGATAAACTCCAACGCGTCCATCCAGCTCTCGATCCCGCCCATTGCGCTGATATGAAGACCTTTGATCGCCGGGTTCTGACCCATTTCCGCGATGAACCGAAGGGCGATCGGCTTAACGGCTTTCCCACTGTATCCGCCCACGGCTGACCTACCGTGAACCGCCGGCGCCGTCACATAGGTATGCGGATTCACGCCGATCAGGCTTTTGATCGTATTGATGGCAGCGATCCCGTCTGCGCCCCCTCGTTTCGCAGCCTCCGCTGCAGGGCTCATGACTGCCACATTCGGCGTAAGCTTCGCCAAGACCGGGATCTTCGTTCCGCGTTTTGCTGCCCGTGTAAACCTTTCCACCAGCTCCGGAACTTGCCCGATATCCGAGCCCAATCCGTCCTCCATCATATTGGGGCAGGAAAAGTTCAGTTCCACCGCATCTGCCCCGTTTTCGCCGCATAAACGCGCCAGCTCCTCCCACTCCTCTTCGTTCTGCCCCATGATCGAAGCCAGGATGAATTTTGTGGGATGCTTTTCTTTCAGCCGGCGGAAGATTTCCATATTTTCGGCAACGCTGTGGTCCGAAAGCTGTTCGATGTTCTTAAAACCGATGATATTTCCGTTGTCGCCGGAAAGCGCTGCATAGCGCGGCGACGCCTCATGGATGTCAAACGAGCAGATCGTCTTAAACGAGACTCCGCCCCAGCCCGCTTCAAATGCCCTGTCGCACATGTCATAGGTGCTCGCCACCACAGAAGAAGAAAGGAGGAACGGATTTTCCATCGGGATCCCGCATAACTCCGTTTTCAGCCTGTCTTCATGTTCCGGCGCGTCCATATCAAGAACCGGCTTCACTTCCCCATAGAGCCTTTCCATCAGCTTTTTCACCGGGACCTCGCCGGCACGGACACAGCTCTTTTCACAGGGTGCTGCGCAGAGCGTACAGGGCATGCTCTCCGGCAGCCTTGCCGCTGCCCCCTTCTCATTTTCAAACCAGATGCTCCGAAGGATCCCCGCCGGGTCCATCTTCCCGCAGGCTTTCGTACACGGCGCGTCCTTACAAAGCGCACAGGAGATCATCTCGGATCGGCTAATCACCGTCTTAAACAGAGCATTGTTCATGAAAACCTCCCTTCTCCGGCCAGTTGTTACAGCTCGTTGAAGATCTGATAAATGTCGATCTTCAGCGCATCGGTATCCTGCAGCCCGATGAAGACGCAGCCGTATTTGAACTTTCCGTCCGCAAGTTTTTCGCGGCGGACGATCTCGATCACGGAATCGATCGTCTCCTTTGTCCAGATCATGATCTTTGTATCATAATAAGTTCCAATCTCAAGCTCCTTCATCGCCGTAAAGCCGATGCCCGTACGGGAAATATCGGTCACGTCTACATTAAAGAATTTGACGGTCGTGACGCCCCCTTCCTCGATCCGTTCCAGCTGGATCTGCACGGACAGTTCCAGGCGTTTATGTTGCCGCTTCTCTTCCATTCCTTACTCCTTTCAGATGATGCACATTACGTCTCCAAAACTGAAAAATCGATACCGTTCCCTCACTGCCTCTTCGTATGCCGCCAAAACCCGCTCCCTTCCTGCAAGCGCGCTGACCAGCATGATCAGCGTGGATTCGGGGAGGTGGAAATTGGTGATCAGGCCGTCGATGACCTTAAACTGATATCCCGGATAGATGAAGATCTCAGTCCAGCCGGAGCATTCTTTTAGTTTCCCGCCCTCATCTGAAGCCGCTTCCAGTGTCCTCGTGCTCGTTGTGCCGACAGCGATGATCCTGCCGCCCGTTTCCTTTGTCTCATTCACAAGGTCAGCGGTTGCTTTCGGGATCTCATAATATTCTGCATGCATGTGGTGATCCAGGATATTATCTGTTTTCACCGGCCGGAAGGTTCCGAGCCCGACATGCAGCGTCAGCGGCGCGATCCGAACTCCTTTTTCCTCGAGTTCCTTCAAAAGCGCCTTTGTAAAATGCAGTCCCGCGGTCGGCGCGGCCGCGCTGCCTTCCGCTCTTGCGTACACGGTCTGATAGCGCGTTTTATCCTGCAGCGGATGCGTAATATACGGTGGCAGCGGCATCTGTCCGAGGCGGTCCAAAACCTCTTCAAAGATCCCTTCATAAGAGAACCGGATCCGCCGGTTCCCTTCCTCTTCCACGCCTTCCACCGTAGCCGTCAGTTCACCGTTCCCGAAGGAAAGCTCCGCCCCTTCTCTGCACTTCTTCCCGGGCTTCACGAGCGTCTCCCATACGTCCTTTTCCAGACGTTTTAAGAGCAGCACTTCCACCGCCGCTCCGGTATTTGTTTTTGTTCCCAAAAGTCTCGCCGGGATCACCTTCGTATCGTTGATCACAAGGCAGTCCCCGGGCCGAAGATAGTCTCCGATCTCCGAAAACGTTCTGTGCGTGATCTCACCCGTCGTCTTCCCCAGCACGAGAAGCCGCGACGCCGTTCGATCCGTAAGCGGGTCCTGCGCGATCAGTTCCTCCGGGAGGTCATAATAAAAATCTGATTTTAGCATATAATTTCGTACGCCGCCCTGCGCATAAAAAGGCGCCTATAATAGACGCCTTATTTGTTCTTATGAGGCCCGAAATGCCGGTTCCGGCTATTTTGACTCCTAGCAAAAAGCCAGGTGGGTTTCCGCAAGCAGGGCTCTGCCTTCCACCGCCGGCCAAAGCCGAATTACTGAGGCCTGACATCACCAAGCAGATATAGGACTCCCGTTTAAAGTAACTGTAGGTTCAAAAAAGCAGGATGGTCGAACACCCCAGACCTAAGTTAATTATATCTGTTTGGCATGCTCGTTGCAAGGGTAACTAAGATGTTTTTCTTACCTGACGGAGCCGCCTTGCGAGACACATCATCGAATCGCAGAGGCGCTGTCTCCGCTCCGCTTCGGTCCGCTGCAAGAGAACGTCCACTGGACGTTCGCAGCCGCTCGGGGACGCTTGCGTACGTTACTAAGCTCCCAGCTCGCAAGCTCACTGGATCGCTAAGTAACGCGTAGCGTCCACACTCTGCTTTGTCGATAATGTACTGCCCGGCAGGCAAGTTTCACTAACAAGAAGAAAGCCACCCATAGGATGGCTTTGTACTCTTAATAACTCTTCCGTTTTCTCGCTGCCTCAGACTTCTTTTTGCGCCTTACGCTCGGTTTTTCGTAATGCTCTCTTTTGCGGATCTCCTGCATAATGCCGGCTTTCGAGCAGTTTCTTTTGAATCTCCGAAGTGCGCTGTCTAAAGTCTCATTCTCTTTTACAACTACACTGGACATAAGAGGAAGGTTTCCCCCCTTTCGTTTTTGGACTGTTGACTATTGTACCCACCGATACTCTCTATGTCAAGTTTTTTATGTTACTGTTCACGATCTATCATGACCGTAAACGTAACGATTTTTCATATAAATCGCGTTTTGCGATTTACAAAACTATCCGAGCATCCCCCGCAGCGCTTCTTCCGCTTTGGCAAGGGCTTCGTCGATCCCCGCGGGGTTCTTGCCGCCGGCCTGCGCCATATTCGGCCGTCCGCCGCCGCCACCGCCGACCAGCGGAGCGATCGCCTTGATGAGATTGCCGGCGTGCGCGCCTTTTTTGATCACGTCTTCGGTCGCCTTAGTGACAAGGTTCACCTTCCCGCCGAGCTCCCCGGCCAGTACGACCACACCGTTTTTGAGCTTCGCTGAAAGGTCATCGGAAAGGTCACGAAGCGCATTCATATCCGCTCCGTCCACACGCAGCGCCAGGATCGAGACCCCGTTCACGTCCTTCACCTGAGAAAGCGCGTCTCCGGCCGCCTCCTTGGCCGCCTTGCTCTTCATCGATTCCAACTCGCCCTGCAGCTTTTTGATCTCCGCGGTCATGGACAGGATCTTATCCCGCAGGCTGTCCGGATCGGTCTTCGCCGCCACCGCCGCCTGGCGGAAGTTCTTCTCCATCCTGTGATAATAGTTCATCACGTTTTCACCGGTCAGCGCTTCGATACGCCGCACGCCGGCCGCCACCCCGCTTTCCGAAATGATCTTGAACTGGCGGATATCCGCGGTATTCTTTACATGCGTGCCGCCGCAAAGCTCCACGCTGTCGCCCATGGTCACAACGCGGACCTCATCCCCGTATTTTTCACCAAACAAAGCCATTGCGCCGGTCTTCTTCGCTTCGTCAATGGACATGACCTTGGTCACGACCGGATCCGCCTTGTCGATCGCCGCATTAACGGCTGCTTCCACCTTATAAAGCTCCTCCGGCGTCATCGCCTGGAAATGGCTGAAGTCAAAGCGGGTCCGCTCCGCATCCTGATACGACCCGGCCTGCTCCACATGGGTGCCGAGCACATCGCGCAGCGCTTTCTGCAGAAGATGCGTCGCCGAATGGTTCTGGCAGGTCTTTTTACGAAGCTTTTCATCCACCTGCAGCGTCACCTGTTCCTGCAGCTTAAAGCTCCCGCTCGTCACCTTGCCCACATGGCCGACCTTATCGCCGACGAGCTTGATCGTATCTTCTACGGTAAACTCTGCCCCGGCCGTTTTGATCACGCCCTTATCGCCCTGCTGGCCGCCCATTGTGGCGTAGAAAGGCGTACTGTCCGTAACGATCGTTCCGGTCTGGCCTTCCGAAAGGACATCGGCGAGCTCCGTCTCCGTCGTCATCGCAACGATCTTTCCTTCGCTTTCGCATTTGTCATAGCCGACAAATTCCGTATGCAGCGCCGTGTCGATCTGCTCATAGATCGTCGCGTCGG
>JAEESA010000175.1 GCA_016286115.1 Lachnospiraceae bacterium | reverse complement strand
CTTCGGACAGATGTGCCGGAGGAGAAGATGTTTTCTACGACGCTTCACCTGATGCTGGCGGCTGTTACAAGGTATGCAGTGGGACTTGTGTATATTCCGGAGCAAGGGTTTGATGCGGAAAAGGAGCTGATATTTCAAAAGGAATTACTGCTTGAAAAATTCAGAAGCATGTGAGGTGTATATTTGATGACGGAGAGGAATTATGAAGAAAAAATTGAAGAAGTCTTTGCTGAAAAGCATCATAACATTTATGCTGGTGATCGCTATGGTGACGGGAGCGGTGCCGCTGCCGGAGGTAAGGATGGTGGTGCGGGCGGAGGAAATCAACGGCTTGACGTACAACACGGAGGGCAACTACTACGAGATTCGAAACGCTGCAGCCCTCAACGCTCTCGCCTCCTATGTCAACGCAGGTAACGACTGCACTGGGCTGACCTTTAAGCAGACCGTCGACATCGACATGCAGGGTGCGACCTTTACGCCCATCGGCAACGATGAAGGAAACCATGTGTTCAGAGGCACTTACGACGGCGATGGGTATGTCATTAAGAACATCAGCTACACTGATAATAACGGCTTAGATGGTATAGCCGGCTTGTTCGGCTTGCTTGGAGGCTCCGTTAGTAACATCAACCTGAAGGACTGCAACTTTACTGCAAGAGAAGTGGGAGGCATCGCGGGGAAATCATGTGACGGAAGCTCCGTCCAGAACTGCAACGTTCTAGGCGGATCGATTCACTGCACCGGCAATAGCAATGCTGGCCATTTCGGTGGCATCGTAGGCTATGCTTATGGTGGAACGGTTAACGGCTGCTTTACCACAACAACCTTCAGCGGCAATGGAACTTCTATAGGGCCTGTGGTGGGATTTACTGGTGCTAACGTAACCAACAGCTACTATGTCAATACCCCCGGCGGTAACAGCGGAGGCACGCAGGTCACCGTCTATGACATCACCCTCGGCGACGGCATCACCATGACGGGCAACTTCCGCACTGTCGGCAAGACGGCGGCTAACACCTACTACTTCGGCAAGGAGAACGATACCATCACCCTCAGCCATGCCGACCGTGACGGCTACATCTTCAACGGCTATACCAGCAATGACGTGACCATCACCAACGGCGCTTTCACTATGCCCGCCGCGAATGTCACGGTGAGCGCGACGTTCGCGAATATCCCCGCGACCGCGCCGACCATCACCAAGCAGCCGGGTGATTTGAGCCTGACCTATGGCTACACGACAGGCAACACCCTGACCGTCGCGGCGAGCGCGGCGGACGGACACACTCTGTCCTATCAATGGTATTCCAACACGAGCACCAGCAGCGAAGGCGGCACGACAATCGGCAACGCAACAAGCGCGAGCTATACCGTTCCCACGGGTAAGGATGCGGGAACGACCGAGTATTATTACTGCGTCGTCACCGCCACGCGAGTCAACGGTCAGACGGCGACCACGGCATCCGGCGTGGCGACGGTCAGCGTCGGCAAGGCTACGCCGACCATCACCACCGCGCCCACGGCGAACGATGACTTGATATACACCGGACAGCCGCAGGCGCTCATCACGGCGGGCAGCGCCACAGGCGGATTAATGGAGTACAGTCTTGAGGAAAACGGCATATATTCCACGGGTGTCCCCGAACGCACGGCCGCGGACGACTATACCGTTTGGTACAAGGTCGACGGCGACGAAAACCACAACGGCATCGCGCCCGCAAGCGTTACGGCGAGTATCGCCAAGGCGGATCAATCGGCTCCGGCGCTGGCCAGAATTGTTGCGATCACTTCGGGCGATACTGCCGAAATCCCCGACGTAACGACAAGCATGGAGTACAGCACCGACAACGCAGCGTGGACGGATTGCACCGCGCCGTTCAGCGTTGGCAAGGGCATCTACTACATCCGCTTGAAAGCGGACGCCAACCACAACGCGAGCGCCGCGACGACCGTCATTGTCAAGAGCAAGGGCGAGTATGTGCTCATGGTCTCGGGCGGCACGGGCAGCGGCGGCTATGTGCCGGACGCTTCGGTCTCCGTCAGCGCGACCGTTCCCGCGGGCGAGCGGTTTGTGGAATGGACGCCGGTTCCCGGCGACGTACTGACCGACGAGCAAAAGACTTCGGCGTCCGTGACCTTCGCCATGCCACACGGCGACGTGACGCTGTCGGCAACCTTTGAAGATAAGCCGTTGGAGAGCGTTTCCCTGCCTGCGACGCTGTCGCTCAATGTGGGCGCTACACAGACGCTGACGCCGACCTTCACACCCTCCGATTTCAAAATCAAGACGGTCACATGGGAGAGCGACGACACCTCTATCGTCACGGTGGACGCGGACGGCAGGCTCACGGCGGTCGACGACGGCGGCCCGGTGAATATTACGGTCACCTCCTCGGTGGATGGCACCAAGACCGCAGTCTGCGCTGTGACCGTCACGCGCGCATCCTCGGGCGGCGGCAGCTCCGGCGGCGTAAACGGCGGAGGCTCCGGAGGCGGCGGAACGGTGACGCCGGAACCGGATATACCGGACAAACCGGATCCCGCTCCGGAACCGATCACGGAGATTGATCCTGCGAAAGACCCCAGTGAAGGAAAGACGGCAGCAGGAGAAGCGGTGACCGATACGAAGGAGAACAGCGACGGCTCCGTGACCGAAACCACCAAAGTGGAGAATACGGACGGCTCTACCACGGAGAAGAAAAAGACGACCGAAACCGATGGGACGGTGACGGAAAAGACCACGGTGACCGAGAAGGACGGTACGGTAAGAACGCAGGAAACGGTGGAAAGCGCGGACGGCTCCAAAACGGAGACTGCGTTCGAAACAAAGGAAAACGGGGATTTCATTGAAAAGACGGTAACAACGGACGCAGACGGGAAGACCTCCGAGGCTTCCGCCAGCAAGACCACGGATCCGGATACCAAGACGGTGACCGAGACAGAGAATACCAGGGCGGCGGACGGAGCCACTACGGATTATCTCAAAACAACGGAGCAGAACGAGGATTATACGGAGACCTTTGTTGCGAAGGACGCGGAAGGAAACGTGACCGAGAGCCGGGAGGCGAGCCGAAAGACCGATGAGACCACCGGCGCGGTCACAGAGAAATCCAAGGTTACGGATAAGGAGGGAACGGTAGAGTCCGAAAAAACGGAACAGACAAACGGTGACTACGTTTCCACGGAAACAAAATCCGATGCCGACGGAAAGCTGCTGGAGAAAACAGAAGCCAGCAAAACCTCGGAAGCAAACGGAGATTTCATCGAAAAATCCGAAACAACGGACGCGGACGGAAAACCTCTGGAAAGTACGGAGAAAGAGCGGAGAACCGACGAAAATGAAACCGTGACCGAAACCGTCAAAACTCTTGATCGGGAAGGCGTGATTACCGAGCAGGAAACGGTGACGGCGAAGGACGGATCGGGGCAAGTGTCCGAGACCGTGACGAAGAAGGACGGTTCCAGCGCGGGTTCCACGGTGCAGACAGACAAGACGGGAACCATGATCGGACTCTCCACGACCGAAAAGACGAAAGAAGGAACGGAGACAAAGGCGGATTACACCCCGGCGAAGGAAGGCATCTCCCTGGGCAGGATCGAAACCACAGGGGATGAGATCGAAATTCCGGACGCGATTCCGGCGGCGGACGGCAGCACCTACTCCGTGACCGAGATCGGGAAAGGCGCGATGCAGGGAGCTACGGGCGTTACCCTGGTTTCTCTGGGCGCAAACATTCAAAAGATCTGTGCTAATGCCTTCCGTGGAGCGAAGAAGCTGGCCGAGCTGGTCTTCGGGGCGCTTAGTCCGTCGAAGGCGCAAACCGGAGCGATTGAAGCTACCGGGAAGAAAAGCACTATTGTGTTCGGTAAAAATGCGTTGAAGGGGACCAGCAAGAATCTGGTGATCAGGGTTTCGACCAAGGCCGATAAGAAGGCAGTGAAGAAACAGTTGAAGAAAGCAGGGAATACGAAGGCGAAGGTGAAAGTGATCAAATAAACAAAGTTTAATACGCCAAGAAACAAGGACAGCAAAGGGTATATACCGAACCACTACATACGAAAAGACGGGCAAAAGGCGAAAGGAACATGTCTGCTGCACGGTAATTTCCTGTATGACCTGCTTAATAAACAGTATATGGATGTTAAGCCACGAACGATACCCAGTGGGATTTTGAGGAGAAATGCGTTGTAAAATTCCGTGTCGTGAAATTTCGCATCAATGATCCTGACAGCGGTAAGCCAGTCTGGGAAATACTTGTCACAAATCTCCCGAGAGATAAGTTCGCTGTAAAAGACATGAAACGCATCTATCACAGAAGGTGGGGTATCGAAACGAGCTTCCTGGAGCTTAAATATGCTCTGGGCGCAATCAGTTTCCATTCTAAAAAAGATAAATTTATCCTTCAGGAGCTGTATGCCGAGATGGATCAGTACCGTCATATTTTACGGGATGGGCGGCACAATATACGGCTGTTAAAGCCAAAATCAGCAATCTACTTCACATATCGTATCGCATAAGACAGGAACGCCGCCTGTTTTATCGTCGTGTTGTAAAATCCATGTTTTCTCATATAAAAAGTGCCGGGAGAAGGATTTGATCCTAATCTCGACACTTTTTATATGTGGCTCGCCTTAACTTAACGCAAGTTTTCGGAAATCAGACAGTTCAGAGACCGTTTATTCCTTAACTTAATGGTCTTGGTTGATCTGGAGGCCTTTTCTTTACCAAATTACTTCGGTGCGCGAGCAGCCAGTTCCTGCGCGGCGCGCTGTTCAAATGAATTCGGGAAGACTTTCCCGCCGGTCATTTCCTTGGCAGCGCGTTCTTCAAACTCCGCATTCCCCTTTGCGGCATCATACCGGATCGGGTTCGGATGGTCGTTCGGAGCCGGGGCCGGAGCCGGATTCCAAAGCCCAGCACGCTGAAGCGCAGCGATCTCAAGAGCCATTCTCTCCTCAAAGGTCAGTTCCTGCGGTGTCGTAGCCGGATCCGCAAGGACCGGGATGCCTACCCCAAGGCCTGCAGCCACAATGCCTGCAGCAATAAGCGCCAAAATCTTTTTCTTCATAGCTATCTCCTTTCCTTTTGATGTTTTATAAGTAAATCAAATTTTTTCCGCATTAGGTTCCCGAAGGAGCTGCTCCCTCAGGTCGTACAGCTTGTCTGAGAGGTCCACATGGATCTGTGCGGGATTCACAAACCGCTTCGTTTCATCCCAGATCGTATCTTTTTCCTTGTTGCAGATCTCACGGATCTCCATCACGGACGGCGAGTCATAGCACCGCTTTCCGCCCTTGAAAACGGGCACGAGAAGCTCTCTCATACTGTAGCTCCCGCCGGCCAGCCTCGACTTTTTCCACGGTTCATACGGATCATAGATCTTAAGATCCTGGGCACAGTCAAACGTCTCGCCCACAAGGGAGATCAGGTCTGCGCGGATCTTTCCCGTATCGTTGTCATAGATCCTGAAGATCGTCTTATTCCCGGGGTTCGTGATCTTTTCAGAGTTCTCCGAGATCTTGATCTTCGGAACAAACTCTCCGTTTTTGTTTTCGATAGCGGCCATCTTGTACACGCCGCCGAACGCCGGATTGTCCTTGCTCGTGATCAGGTTCGTCCCCACGCCCCAGGAGGTGATCGTCGCTCCCTGCAGCTTCAAGCTCTGGATCAAATATTCATCCAGGTCATTACTTGCCGAGATCACCGCATCCGGGAACCCTGCTTCATCCAGCATCTGCCTTACCTTCTTGGAAAGGTAGGAAAGGTCCCCGCTGTCCATACGGATACCGTAGAAGCTGAGTTCGACTCCCGCTTCCCGCATCTCCTTAAAGACACGGATCGCGTTCGGCATGCCGGATTTAAGCGTGTCATATGTATCCACAAGAAGGATGCAGGCGGATGGATAGAGTTCGGCATACTTCTTAAACGCCGTGTATTCATCCGGGAAACTCATGATCCAGCTATGCGCATGTGTTCCGAGCACAGGCACATCAAAAAGCCTTCCCGCCAGAACGTTACTGGTCCCTTTGCAGCCCCCGATCACCGCCGCTCTCGCGCCGTACGTTCCCGAATCCGGTCCCTGCGCGCGCCGCAGCCCGAATTCCATCACGCCGTCTCCGCGAGCCGCGTAACAAACGCGCGCCGCCTTCGTGGCGATCAGGCACTGATGATTGATGATGTTGAGAAGCGCGGTCTCAATCAGCTGCGCTTCCATGATCGGAGCGATCACCTTCACGATCGGCTCCCGCGGGAAGATCAGCGTCCCCTCCGGGATCGCGTATATATCGCCGGAAAAATGGAAGTTGCTGAGGTACTCCAGAAAATCCTCATCAAAGATCTTCAGCCCGCGAAGGTACTCGATATCCTCTTCAACAAAATTAAGTTTCTCGATATACTCAATGAGCTGCTCCAGCCCCGCCATGATGGCGAAGCCCCCGTCACAGGGATTTTTGCGGTAAAACGCGTCAAATACGGCCTTCCTCGAGTTTCCTGTCTTAAAGTAACCCTGCATCATCGTCATCTCATAGAGATCCGTCATCAGGGTGAGATTATGTGCACTCATCTGTCATTCTCCCTTTTCGAGCAATATGGTTTATGTATTATAGCATCATTTTTTTGTTCTGTATATGGAAAAAAAGTACGACGTGGTAGATGATAAAAAGCCCGATGCCGTGCGATGTTCACGAATTGTTCAAAATTAATTTAATGAATGTTTCAAATAGCATCACAAAGTTTCCATAATTGAAAATTATACTCTTATTTGTAAACAAGAAGAGTTGCTGCATAACTTAAATCTTTTTCATATGAAAAGCCGGCAGGTGATCCTGCCGGTTTCCTCTTTTGCGCAGGGCGACGCAAGGAATATTTCGGCTTACGCCGAACGCCGCCCGCGCGCGGGCACTCGAAAAATCGGTGCCCGATCTGCGTCATACGAGCAAGTAGCGCGACAGCGCG